>NZ_BAAHCA010001511.1:0-760 GCF_054776295.1 Streptomyces sparsus | reverse complement strand
CGGGCTCCGCGCAGGCCGCCGCGGCGGGGCTGCGGGCGTGCGCGGCGTGGCCGGACGCTCCCCGGCCGGTGCTGGCCGACGATCTGCTGCCTGAGCGCGCCATGGCGGGTGACCCGGTGGCACGTGACCTGTTGGTGGAGGAGATCTACAGACCGCTGGAGGAGGCGGGCTCGGCGCTGCTGGAGACGCTGAGCGTCTACCTGGAGCAGGCAAGCAGTCTGGAGGGCGCCGCCAGAATGCTGTTCGTGCACCCCAATACCGTGCGCTACCGGCTGCGACGTGTGACGGACGTCACCGGGTGGTCACCCTCCGATGTACGCTCGGCGTTCACCCTGCGTATCGCACTGATCCTCGGACGTCTTGCCGACGACAACGGCCGGCTCCAGGGTTGACGCGCCACTTTGTCGGGGGTCCACAATTCCCCCGACCGTTCTTCGTCTCGGTCCCCACCGGTGGGGACCTCCCTTGACAAGAGAGAGTGTGAGAGTGCTCGTACTCGTCGCTCCCGGCCAAGGCGCCCAGTCGCCCGGCTTCCTGACTCCCTGGCTCGAACTCCCCGGTGTGGCGGACCGCCTCAAGGCGTGGTCCGACGTGGCGGGGCTCGACCTTGTCCGCTACGGGACCGAGGCCGACGCGGACGAGATCCGCGACACGGCCGTCGCCCAGCCGCTGCTGGTCGCGGCGGGGCTCGTCTCCACGCAGGCGCTGCTGGACGGCACCGCACCCGGCGCCGTCCAGGCCGTCGCCGGCCACAGCGTCG
>NZ_BAAHCA010001510.1:0-760 GCF_054776295.1 Streptomyces sparsus | reverse complement strand
TGCTGGCCCGCACCGGGTCGGGCGCCGAGACAGCCGAGCAGCTCGACGCGGCGGCCGAACGGACCCGGGCGATCGCCGCCACCCACCCCGGGCTGCGCGGCATGACGGTCGACGCGCTGCCGTACCACGAGGCCGGCGCCTCACCCGCCGAGGAACTGGGCTGCGCGCTGGCCACCGGCGTCGCCTACCTGCGGCTGCTCACCGGGCACGGGCTGAGCGCCGAGGACGCCTGCCGGCAGCTGGAGTTCCGGTTCGCCGCGACCGCCGACCAGTTCACCACCATCGCGAAGCTGCGTGCGGCCCGTCGGCTGTGGGCGCGGGTCGCCCAGGTCAGCGGTGTCGTCTCGTCCGCTGCTGCGCAGCGGCAGCACGCGGTCACCTCGTCGGTGATGATGTCCCGCCGCGACCCGTGGGTGAACATGCTGCGCACCACGGTGGCGTCGCTCGCCGCGGGCGTGGGCGGTGCGGAGGCGGTGACGGTCCTGCCGTTCGACCACGCGGCCGGGCTGCCGGACGCGTTCGCCCGCCGGATCGCCCGCAACACCTCCACGATCCTGATCGAGGAGTCGCACGTGGCGCGGGTCATCGACCCGGCGGGCGGCTCCTGGTACGTGGAGCGGCTCACCGAGGAGCTGGCGCAGGCGGCCTGGGCGTGGTTCCAGGAGATCGAGCGGGCCGGCGGGCAGCAGGCCGCGCTCGCCGACGGCACCGTCCGGCAGCGGCTGGACGCGACCTGGCAGCGGCGCCGCGAGCGGCTGGC
>NZ_BAAHCA010001509.1:0-761 GCF_054776295.1 Streptomyces sparsus | reverse complement strand
GGCCGGGGCGGCCCGCGCCGTACAGTGGGCAGGGCCGGACGAAGCGGACGGAGGGTGACGGCGTGGGTACCGGACGGGACGTGGAGCACGGCTTCCCGCACCTGGAGACGGTGCGTGCGGCTGTGACCGCGCTGTACCGGCGGCTCTCCGGGGACGGCGTGCGCGCCTTCGACCTGAGCGTCGCCCCCGTTGACGTGGCGTTCGCCGACGACGAGGACCCGCACCTGGGCGCGCAGCGCCTCGCCGGGTCCCTCGTGCGGCACCTGCGGCTGCCGGAGGCTCCCGTCACGGTCACCTTCCGCGAGATGGAGCACGCCGCCGAGGTGGAGCCGGCGGCCGGCCCCGCCTACTTCGTCGAGCTCAACGCCCGCTTCACCCGCCACCGCCGCGACATCGGCGCGGCGCTGGCCCACGAGCTGACCCACGTCTACCTGCACCGCCTGGGCCTGTCCTTCGACGGGGAGCGCGACAACGAGATCCTCACCGACACCGTCGCCACCTACCTCGGCGCGGGCTGGCTGCTGCTCGACGCCTTCCGGCAGGACGGGCTCTCCTCGCAGAAGCTCGGGTACCTGACGCCGGAGGAGTTCGGCTACGTGCTGGCCGAACGGGCGGCCGTGTTCGGGGAGGACCCGTCGGTGTGGTTCACCAGCCCGCAGGCCTACGAGGCCGCCGCGGCTCGCCGGGAGCGCGCCGAGGGGGACGCCCGCCGGCCGCCGCTGACCGGCGCCGGCTGGTCGGACCGGCTGGCCTACGCGCGG
>NZ_BAAHCA010001508.1:0-762 GCF_054776295.1 Streptomyces sparsus | reverse complement strand
CCGCGGTGGGCTCGGTGGCCGCGCTGGCCCAACTGCCGGCCGCGCGGCGGGCGCTGTCCGCCCGGCTGCCGTCCGGGCAGGGGCCCGACGCGGAGCAGCGGGCCCGGAACTGGTTCTGGGTGCGCTTCGTCGGTGAGGGCGGCGGTCAGCGGGTGTTCACCGAGGTCTCCGGCGGGGATCCCGGTTACGGCGAGACGGCGAAGATCCTCGCGGAGTCGGCGCTCTGCCTCGCGTTCGACGAACTGCCGCCCACCTCGGGGCAGGTGACCACCGCGGTCGCGATGGGGGACGCGCTGACCGACCGGTTGCGTCGGGCCGGCATCCGGTTCCGGGTCGCACACCGCGAGGGTCAGCCGGCGAGGACCCAGCCGGCCACCACGTAGGTCGTCGCCACCAGCCAGCCGAGGGCCAGCAGTCCGGCCAGGGCGAGGCAGGCCGCCATGCGCTTGTTCGTCGTGTCCATGGCCCCGACTCTCGCCGGATGCAAGGGAGTTCACATCGGTGCGGGTACTCAGTCGGTGTACTCAGCAAGCGCTTCGCGGCACAGCCGGTCCGCCCTCCGGGTGGTCTCCGGCTGCCGGTGGTCAGGGGCCAGCCACAGGGTGTGAGCCCGGGCGGCGACCAGTGTGGTGCGGTGCCCGACGGAGACGTACACCGGCTTCACACCCCGCTGGGTGCGCAGCGCCACCCCCAGCGGGGACGCGTCCGCCGGGGTCGCGCCCGGCGCGGGGACGCCCGGTGGGGTGTCGTCCGCGCCGCCGG
>NZ_BAAHCA010001507.1:0-764 GCF_054776295.1 Streptomyces sparsus | reverse complement strand
CGCGTGGGTGGTGTGGCCGACGCGGTGGCGGCCGGGCGGTCAGAGCCAGCCGCGGCGCTGCGCCTGGAGGGCCAACTGGAAGCGGGAGCCGGCTCCCGCCTGGGCCATGAGCAGTTCCATGCGGCGGAAGAAGGTGCGGCGGCTGACGCCCAGCTCCCGGATGATCTGACTGTCCGGCACACCGGCCACCAGCATCGCCAGGATGCGCCGCTCGGCCGGCCCCGGCCGCATCGCCACCGGCGCCGCGGCGGTACCCGTCGACGCCTGGATCGGCAGAGCCCGGTCCCAGCAGGACTCGAAGAGGGCCCGCAGCGCCGTCAGCAGTCCGCTGGGCCGCACCACCAGCAGTCCCCGGTTGACCTCCACCTCGGCGATGGACAGTCCGACGAAGCCGATCCGGTCGTCGACGATGGTCAGCTTCACCGGCAGCTCGGACAGCACCCGCGCCTGCTCGCCGGCGTCGATGCACGGCTGGATGTTGGTGCTGAGGTGCCCGGGGTGGGCCAGCGAGGCCCGCGCGTAGACGGCCCGGTGCCGCACTCCGCGGCGCAGCATCGCGATCTCCGCCGCGGCACCGCGCTGGCTGTCCCAGAAGTAGGGCGGGGTGTCGAACCGCAGCACCTCGGCGCTGGCGTCCGTGAGGGCCTCGCCGAGCCGCCGCTCGATCCCCTCGCCGGTGACCTCCTCGGCGACCACTCCCCCGCCGGCCGCCGGGTGGTGGCGCCGGTAGTGGTCGTAGGCGCTCGCGACGGCGGCCCGGGCTT
>NZ_BAAHCA010001506.1:0-765 GCF_054776295.1 Streptomyces sparsus | reverse complement strand
CCGTGCCGCAGCGCCCACCGAGGTTCGTCCGACGACGCCGTACCGCGCAGCACACGCCAGGACGCGGGGGAGGCGTCGGTGTCGGCCAGGACGAACCGCCCCGCGGCACGCTCCTGGACGGTGCTGACCAGCCCCCACACCGCGGCGCCCGGCAGGCATCCGGGTGCCGGATCCCGCCAGGCCGGCACGGCGTCCCGCGTCAGGACGAGCAGCCGGGTCCCGGCGAACCGGGGGTCACTCCAGTGACGCGTCCAGTCCACGGCCTCGCGGACCGCGTCCAGCACGTCGCCCGCCTCGTCGCGGCCGGTCGCGCCGGTCACCGGGGCACACGAGACGACCACCACGTCCGGGGCGGGCGTTCCACCGTCGACCGCCTTGGCGAGTTGCTCCAGCCCGGGATGCAGGTCCACCGCCTGACCGGCGTCAACGAGCCCCGGGGCCGCGCCGAGCGGGTCGGGGCCGACAACGGCCCACCGTTCACCGCGGGCGGGGGGACCAGGCGGCGCGGTGTCCCGCCACACCTCCTCGAAGAGGCCGTCCTGCTGCCGCGCCGAGGCGGCCCGCAGCGCCTGCGGGGCAAGGCGTCCGGAGCGCACGGATTCCGCCGTGAGCAGCGGCTCGCCCCGGCCGTCCGCAGCCTCGACCCGGTAACCGCCGTCAGTTCCCGGTCCGACGCGGGCACGCAGCACCGCCGCGCCGACGGCATGCAGCTCCACTCCGCGCCACGTCGCAGCGTGGTCCACCGCCGCCTCGTCTCCGCGGGCG
>NZ_BAAHCA010001505.1:0-765 GCF_054776295.1 Streptomyces sparsus | reverse complement strand
GGCCCGCCCCCGGGGCAGCGCCCGCTGGACCAGCGCGTGCGCGGTCAGCGTCCGTTCGTGCCTGCCGAGGGAGGCCGGCAGGACGAGATAACCGAGCCGGACCAGTCGCGGGTAGTGCTCGATGAGCGCCGCCTCAGCGCGCTCGACATCCACCGGCCCTGGCGCGGCGGCGGAAGGGGTCTGCGTAGTCACGTCTGTAGGGGCCACGTTGAGCAGAACGAGTGAACGGGAGGTTGGTCACCTGCCGTCCCCCTCTCAACGGAGCGGACGACCCGGCTCGCAGCTCCGGCCGTACCCCTGTGTCACCGCTGACGCGGCCGTCACCGCCGGTGCGGTGCTCCTCGGCCGAACGGTGCCGCAACCGGTGCGGCGGTCCCGACTGCCGCCGCCGGCAAGCCTCCGCCGCGGCCCCCGACGGACCGACGTCCCGCGCCCGGCCGTGCCGCCGTTGATCGGAAAGTGACAGGAAAGGTTGCCTTAAGGGACCGCGCGGGCACTGCGTGTCATGCTTCGGCCACCATGTCCTCACCGGCCCGAGCACCACGCAGCGCCAGTGCGGCGCGGCCGGTGCCCCGGGCCCCGCGTGCCGTGCTCTTCGCGGCGGTGTCCACGACTCTGGCCGCCTCCGGGCACGCGTCCTTCGCCGCCCACACCCCGCCGGCGGCGATCCTGTTCGCCGCTCTCGCCGCGACCGGTACCGCTGCCTGGCTCGGCTGCGGCCGACGCCGCGGCCCGATCACCATCGGCGGGGCCCTGCTCACCGCG
>NZ_BAAHCA010001504.1:0-767 GCF_054776295.1 Streptomyces sparsus | reverse complement strand
GCACCGTGCTGGACTGGGCGGAACCCGCGCTGGAACTGGGCCGGGAACTGGCGGCCGGCGCACTGCCCGGCGCACGGTGGCAGCGGGCCCGGATCGGCGGCGGTCTGGAGCTGCCCGCCGCGGACCTGGTCACGGTGTCGTACGTGCTGGGCGAGCTGACCGAGTCCGATCGGGCGGCGGCGGTGGCCGCCGCCGCCCGGGCCGCCCACGTGGTGGCCGTGGTCGAGCCCGGCACACCGGACGGCTACCTGCGGGTGCTCGCTGCCCGGGACCGGCTGGTCGCCGACGGCTTCCGGGTGCTGGCGCCGTGCCCGCACAGCGACGCCTGCCCGCTCGTGCCCGAGGAGGACTGGTGCCACTTCGCGGCCCGGGTGAGCCGTTCCTCACTGCACCGCCAGGTCAAGGGCGGCGCGCTGGCCCACGAGGACGAGAAGTTCTCCTACGTGGCGGCGGTTCGTGTCGGTGACCGGAGCGCAGGCCTGGGCGCTGAGCAGGGCGCCGGGCAGGGCGTTGGCCAGGACGCCGGCGGGGACGGGCGTGCGGACGGTGGTGACGGCCACGAGGGCGGCGTGACACCGGCGGCCGCGCGCATCGTGCGCCGCCCGCAGATCCGCAAGGGCCAGGTCCTGCTCGACCTGTGCGAGCGGGACGGCGGTGTGCGGCGTGAGGTGGTGAGCAAGCGGCACGGGCCGCGCTACCGGTCCGCCCGGAACGCGGCCTGGGGTGACGACTGGCCGCCGGAGACCTCCCCGGGGGAGTGAGCCCGC
>NZ_BAAHCA010001503.1:0-772 GCF_054776295.1 Streptomyces sparsus | reverse complement strand
CGTGCCGCTCGCCCGACGTGCGCAGGGCCCGCGCGGGCGTCGACGGGACCCGGCACGGCGCCCCCGGCCCGCCCGTAGCACCATGGTGGGACGAGCGTGAGGAACAACCCCCGAAGGCCCGCACCGGCGGTGCCCGCGGGACGGCAGGCAGGAGCGGCAGCACAGTGGTGAACGTCCAGGGCACGGTGGCGGACGGTTTCGAACCGGTCCGGGACGCATTCCGGCGCAACCTCACCTCACTCGGCGACCGCGGTTCGGCGGTCACCGTCTACCGCGACGGGCAGCCGGTCGTCGACCTGTGGGGCGGCGTCGCCGACGCCGAGGGCGACACGCCCTGGCAGCGGGACACCGCGCAGATCCTGCGGTCCGCCACCAAGGGCCCGGCCGCGGCCGTCCTGCACCTGCTGCACCAGCGCGGCACGCTCGACCCGGACGCGCCGGTCGGCACCTACTGGCCCGAGTTCAAGGCGAACGGCAAGGAGCGGGTGCTCGTCCGCCACCTGCTGTCCCACCGCGCGGGCCTGCCGGTGCTGGACACGCCGCTCACCCCGGCCGAGGCGCTGGACGGCGTCAGCGGCCCGCGGGCCGTCGCGGCCCAGGCCCCGGAGTGGGAGCCGGGCACCGAGCACGGGTACCACCCGCACACCTGGAGCTGGCTGCTCGCCGAACTGGTGCTGCGGGTCACCGGCCTGCCGCTGGGCCGCTGGTTCGCGGAGGAGGTCGCCGCGCCGCTCGGCCTGGACCTGTGGATCGGGCTGCCCGACGACCAGGC
>NZ_BAAHCA010001502.1:0-772 GCF_054776295.1 Streptomyces sparsus | reverse complement strand
GCCTGCGGACGACCGCCGCCGGACGGGCCGCAGGGGGGCGCACGGCCGGTGAGCGGTGGCCAGGCGGTGACCGTTCGCGGACGGTGGCGGGTGGTGGCGACTGGGACGTGGTCGGGGGCGCGGAGGCGCCCGCCGGTCACCGTTCGCGACCGCCGACGCGGACGGTGGAACCGGTGCGGTGCCGGACGACGTGCAGCTGGGTGGGGACCCGCAGCCGCAGCTCCGCGACGTGGCTGACGATGCCCACGCTGCGGTCCCGCTCGCGCAGCGAGTCCAGAACCTCCATCACCTCGTCCAGGGTCTGCTCGTCGAGGCTGCCGAAGCCCTCGTCGATGAAGAGGGTGTCGAGCCGGGTGCCGCCCGCCTCGTCGCTGACGGTGTCGGCGAGGCCGAGCGCCAGGGCGAGGGACGCGGTGAACGTCTCTCCGCCGGAGAGCGTGGCGGTGTCCCGGGTCCGGCCCGTCCAGGCGTCCACGACGTGCAGCGCGAGTCCGGAGCGGGCACCGCGCCCGGCCCGCTCGTCGGAGTGCACGAGGGTGTAGCGGCCCCCGGACATCCTGCTCAGCCGCTCCCCTGCCGCGACCGCCACCTGCTCCAGGCGGGCGGCCAGCACGTACGACTCCAACCGCATGCGGCGCTCGTTGTCCGCCGAGGTACCCGCGGTGAGGCCGGCCAACGCGGCGGTGCGTTCGGCCTCGGTCCGCAGCGGGACGACCGCGCGTGCGTCCCGCTCCGCCCGGGCCGAGAGCCGGTCCAGTTCCTCGCAGCGGCT
>NZ_BAAHCA010001501.1:0-772 GCF_054776295.1 Streptomyces sparsus | reverse complement strand
ACGCCGACGCCGAGGCCCCGACGCCCTGGGTCGCCACCGGGTACGTCGCCGGTCCGAGCCTGCTGGACGTCGTCGCCAGGGACCACGGGCCGCTGCCGGACCGCACGGTGCGCATTCTCGCCGCCGGGCTGGCGCAGGCCCTGAGCGACATCCACGCGGCCGGGCTCGTGCACCGGGACCTCAAGCCGTCCAACGTGCTGCTGACCATCGACGGCCCGCGCGTCATCGACTTCGGCATCGCCCGGGCCCTGGACGCCGCCACCGAGGGCGGCCTGACCATGACGGGGGCCGTCATCGGCTCGCCCGGCTTCATGTCCCCCGAGCAGGTGCTCGGGGAGCGCGTCACCGAGGCCTGCGACGTCTTCAGCCTGGGGACGGTGCTCGCCTTCGCCGCGACGGGCCGCTACCCGTTCGGCGACGCGAGCAGCGGCACCCACGCCCTGCTGTACCGCATCGCGCGTGAGGAACCCGACCTGGAAGGGCTCCCCGACGGCCTGACCGACCTGGTGCGGGACTGCCTGCGCAAGGCCCCGGCGGCCCGTCCCCGGCCCGAGGACATCCTGCGGCGCACCGACTCCGGCCAGACCCTCGGGGACGGCCGCTTCCGCGAGCCGTGGCTGCCGGCCGCCCTCGTCGCCCAGCTCGGCCGGCACGCCGTCCAGCTGCTCGACCGCGAGGACGCCACCCAGGAGACCGCAGCCGTTCCGGATGCCGCAGCAGCCCCGACCCGGCCGGTCGACACCGCGGACGGGAACGCGGACGGGGTCGACGG
>NZ_BAAHCA010001500.1:0-773 GCF_054776295.1 Streptomyces sparsus | reverse complement strand
CGACGCCGCCGGCCAGGACGGCGTAGCGGGACGCGGCCAGCAGTCCGCCGACGCTGAGGTGGCCGGCCGCCAGCCGGAGCCCGCCGACCGCCAGGACCACGGTCGCCAGCAGCGGCATCAGCACGGTGCTACGGGCGACGGCGCTGCCGTACACCCGCCACATCTCGCGTCCCCGCCGGTCGAGTTCGGTCAGCGGTGCGAGCACCCTGCGCTGCTCCCGGTCGGCCGTGCCGGCGGCGGCGATGGTGCGTGCCCCGGCCAGGGTCTCGACGAGCCGCCCGGCGATGCCGCCCTGCACCTCCTGGTAGCCGGAGACGGTCACGGACGAGCTGCGGGCGAACGCGCGCAGCAGCAGCGCGAGCAGCGGGATGCCGGCAACGAAGGCGGCGGCCGTCCACACGTCGACGAGGAACAGCCCGACCAGGCCGCCCAGCGGGGGCAGCACGGAGGCTGCGGCGGTGGCGAGGGTGACGGGTGCGGCACCGGTGTCGGCCGCGTTGACGGTCAGCCGGGTGCCGAGGTCACCGGGCGTGAAGCGCGCTCCGTGCCGGGGGTCGGAGGTCAGCAGCCGCCCGACGGTGCTGCGGCGCACCCACGCGGTGGCCCGTGCCCCGGTGACGCCGCCCAGCAGGGCCACCGCGGAGTCCAGCGCGACTTCCACGACGATCAGCGCGACGCAGATCAGCAGCAGGCGCCGCGCCTCGGGATCACCGGCGAGCAGCAGGTCGACCGTCCGGCCCAGCACGGCGGGCAGCGCGACGGCTGCCGCGGCG
>NZ_BAAHCA010001499.1:0-775 GCF_054776295.1 Streptomyces sparsus | reverse complement strand
CGGCAGCCCGACCGCCCGCGGGGTGAGCTGGGCCCGCCGGGACACCAGGAACGCGCCCAGCTCCTGCGCCGGTTCCATGACCGCCCCTCTCCGTTCCCGGGGCGCTGTCACCGCACGCCCGACGCCAGTATGCGCGCCGGACGGCGAGCCGTCCTGTCCCCCTCAGTACCACCCTCCGCCCGTCGCCCGGCCGTCCGCACCGCCCCGGCCCGGCACCCCGCGGCCTGGTACTCGGGGGGTACTGGCTGAGGCGTCGTGCACGGGTGACGGTGGACCGCGGTGCCTTCGGCGCACCGCTCCCGCCGGGCCAGGCGGGCACACCCACACAGCAGGGAGCAGCGGAGATGCGTGCAGTGACCTTCTCTCGACACGGTGACGACAGCGTCCTGGAATCGGCCGACCGGCCGAGACCGCAGCCGGGCGACGGTGACGTCCTCGTGGAGGTGCGAGCGGCCGGGGTGAACCCGATCGACTGGAAGTTCCGCGAGGGCGCGGTGAGCTTCGGGCAGCCGTTCCCCCAGGGCATGGGGTGGGACGTGGCGGGTGTCGTCGTGGAGAGCGCCGGCACGCCGGGGCTCTCCGTCGGTGACGAGGTGTACGGCATGCTGCCGCTGCCCTCCCCCGGCGCCTACCAGGAGTTCGCCGTGCTGCCCGCGTCGGCGGTGGCCCCCAAGCCGGCCACCCTCTCCTTCGTGCGGGCCGCCGCCGTGCCGATGGCGGCGCTGACCGCCTGGCAGTCGCTGGACGCCGCCGGTGAGGTCGCCGGGCGGCGCGT
>NZ_BAAHCA010001498.1:0-778 GCF_054776295.1 Streptomyces sparsus | reverse complement strand
CGCCCGCCCGGGCGCCCGGGGCGGCGTCGGCGTCCCCGACTACGACCACGACGGCCGTGACCGGCGGGAGACCGCCCGCCCGCGCCCGGGCGACACCGTCCGGCACGCCTACTACCCGGGCCGTCGGATGAACCTCGGCGTGGTGCTGCTGCCGTTGCGCATCTTCCTCGGCTTCATCTCGATCTACGCCGGCATGGGCAAGCTCACCGACCCCGTCTACTTCGACGGCGGCGAGCGCGGCTCCATGGTCAGCTGGCTCACCTCACTGGAGCCGTGGGGCATCGCCTCGCCCCTGCACTCCTTCGCCGTCGCGCACCCGGTCGGCGCCGGCCTGACGGTGGCGTTCCTCCAGGTCATCGTGGGTGTGCTGACCGTCTGCGGCCTCTGGCAGCGGCTTGCGGCGTCGTGCGGCGCGCTGCTCTCGGCAGCGCTGCTGCTGACTGTCAGCTGGCACACGGTGGCGGCCTACGATGCGCCGGACATCATCTACCTCGCTGCCTGGTCCCCGCTGATCATCGCCGGCGCCCCGGTCTACTCGCTCGACGCCCGCCTGGCCGGTG
The DNA here is from genome assembly GCF_054776295.1 of Streptomyces sparsus. Lineage (NCBI taxonomy): Bacteria > Bacillati > Actinomycetota > Actinomycetes > Kitasatosporales > Streptomycetaceae > Streptomyces > Streptomyces sparsus. The sequence goes on along the minus strand of NZ_BAAHCA010001498.1, from coordinate 218 downwards.
AGGCCTGGCGCCGCCTCGGTCCGCGGGCCGGGCTGTGGGAACTGCGTCGGCGGGTGCTGCGACGCGGCACCATCATGGTGACGCTCATCGCCGGTCTGGCGCTGCTCATCGGCTCCGTGCTGGGCAGCGCCGTCCGCACCGCGGGAGTCGCCACCGTGCCGGAGCCGGGCGAGCCGCCGCGCAACCACCTGCCGGGCTCCCCGCTCCCGTCGGCGCCC
>NZ_BAAHCA010001497.1:0-779 GCF_054776295.1 Streptomyces sparsus | reverse complement strand
GACCGCCCGCCGCAGGGCAGCGTCGGGGCCTCCGCCGGCAGGAGCGGCCCGCTCTCCGGTCGAGACGGCCCGCTCCCCGGTGGGAGGTCGCGGTGACGCGGGGCACGGGTCTGCGGCTGACGGCCCTGCTGCTGCTCGTCGCGGGGCTCGGCTACTGGGCGGTGACGGACGGCGGGCAGACGCTGTCCGCGGTGAACGCCTGGGTGGCGACACTCGGACTGTGGGCGCCGGTCATGTTCGCGTTGGTCTTCGCGCTCGCGCAGGCCGCCTTCGTGCCCGGCTCGGTGCTCACCGCGTCCGCAGGGTTGCTGTTCGGCGTCGCGCTGGGCTCGGCGGCCGTACTCGTCGGGGCCACGGCAGGTGCCGCGCTCTGCTTCTGGCTCGCGCGCTGGCTCGGCCGACCTGCGGTGGTGAGGTTCGCCGGTTCTGGGCGGCTGGCCGATCTCGACGACCGCATCGCACGTCGCGGCTTCGCCGCCGTCCTGGTCCTGCGCCTCGTGCCGGTTCTCCCCTTCGCCATGGTGAACTACGGCGCCGGTGTCACCGCCGTCCGCTTCGTGCCCTATCTCGCCGCCACCGTGCTCGGTACCGCGCCCGCCACCGTCGCCTACGCAGGACTCGGCGGATCACTGAGCGATCCCACCTCACCCGCCCTCTGGCTCGCGCTGACCGGGCTGCTCGCGCTGACAGCCGGAGGCTGGTGGCTCGCCCGCCGCACCACACCCCGACGGCCCGTCCCCGGCGCGCGACCGACGGACGGCGGCGGCCCCGGCCCCACC
>NZ_BAAHCA010001496.1:0-782 GCF_054776295.1 Streptomyces sparsus | reverse complement strand
CCCGCCGAGCCGCCGTCCGACTCGGGACCTGCGCCGGCCGAGCCCGCTCCCCGGCGTGCGATCGCCCCGGTGGGCGGTGAGCCGACCGTGCCGTCGGGGGACACCGACGGCGCCAACCCGCAGACGTCGCAGTAAAGTTCGTCGCCGCCGAAGTCCTCGTACCTGCCGCCGCAGGCCGGACGTTGGCACTCCGGTTGCTGCTCCGCCATCAACTGCCTTCCCCCTCGCGGTCCGTGGGCGCCCCGCCCTGCCGCGGCACCAGAGCCTCCGCCGCCGCCCGCTGGTAGCGCAGCACCGCCTGCTCGGCGGTGCGCAGGTCGCACGGCGCGCTCCACAGCAACCGCCGTGCCGCGTCGTACCGTTCGACGAGCATCGGCTCCTCGGCCATGCCGTGCCGGGCGACCTTCGCCTTGTAGGCGTCCAGCCGCCCCCGCAGCTCGGCCCGGACGGCCAGCGGAGCGGTCACCGCCGACAGCGAGTCGCGGGCCCGCTCCAACTCGTCCTCCGCGCGCTGCTCCAGGCTCTCCAGCAGCGGCGACAACCGGTGCCACTGGGCCCGCCGCCGGTAGTCGGCCGCGGTGGCGAGCTGCTCGTGCAGCGCGGTCGACGGGCCGTTGACGGCCGGCACCTCGAACGCGGCGATCTTCGCCAGCACCTCACCGCGGGCGGTCCGCGCCTCGGCCAGTGTCCGGTCGGCCCGCGAGAGCAGGTCCCGCAGCCGCAGCAGCCGCTGCTCGGCGTCCTGCCGCACGCCCAGCACGGCGTCGATCTCCCGGCGCACC
>NZ_BAAHCA010001495.1:0-782 GCF_054776295.1 Streptomyces sparsus | reverse complement strand
ACCGGGCTGCCCGGGCTGCCCGGGCTGCCCGGTGGGGGCCGGGCCGGCGGCGGACTCAGCGGGGGTCGTCTCGGCCGTCGTCATCGTCTGCTCCCTCCGGGGTTCCCTCGGCGAAAGCCGCCCGGTAGGCGGGGTCCTGCCAGAGCACGGCGTGCGGTGCGACCGCCCGGATCCGTCCGTCGTCCAGCCAGACGACCAGGTCGGCGCGTGCGGCGGAGGAGATCCGGTGCGCGACGATCAGCCGGGTGCCGGCCCGGACGTCGTCCACCAGCGCCCGGCTGACCTGCCGCTCGGTGACGGTGTCCAGGCTGGAGGTGGCGTCGTCGAGGACCAGCAGCCGGCCGGCGTGCGCGAAGCAGCGGGCCAGCCCCAGGCGCTGCGCCTCACCTCCGGACATGGGGGCTTCGGGCAGTGCGGTGCGGTAGCCGTGCGGGAGCCGGCTGATGAAGGCGTCCGCTCCCGCCGCGCGGGCCGCGGCGCGCACCGCGGCCGGCTCCGGGCGGTAGGGGCCGAAGGCGACGGCGTCCTCGACGGTCTCCCCGAACAGCGCGGGGCGGGCGAAGGCGTAGCCGACCTCCCGCCGCAGGTGCTCCGCTCCGAGGGAGTACAGCGGCACGCCGTCCAGCAGCACGATGCCCTCGTCGGGGTCGGTGAGCCGCCCGGCCACCGCGGCCAGCAGCGACTTGCCGGCCCCGGAGCGGCCGACCACGGCCGCCGTCGTGCCGCCGGGCACCACCAGGTCGACGTCGTGCAGCAGCCACCGGTCCTCCCGGCGCACGCCG
>NZ_BAAHCA010001494.1:0-783 GCF_054776295.1 Streptomyces sparsus | reverse complement strand
CGCAGATCCGCAACGCCGGCACGCTCGGCGGCAACGTCGTCAGCGCCGCGCCCACCGGCGACACCCTGCCCGTGCTGGCGGCACTGGAAGCCGTGCTGCTGATCGCCGGCCCGGCCGGCATCCGCCGCGAGATCCCCGTGGGCCACCTGCTCGCCGGCATGGAGATGCTCCAGCCCGGCGAGGTGCTCGGCCACATCAGGATCCCGCTGCTGCACGCACCCCAGACCTTCATCAAGGCGACCGGCCGCACCGGACCCAGCCGCGCCGTCGCCTCCGCCGCGGTGGTGCTCGACCCGGCCCGGCGCGGAGTGCGCTGCGCCATCGGCGCCGTCGCCCCGATGCCGCTGCGCCCGCTGGAGGCGGAGCACTGGGTGGCTTCGCTGATCGACTGGCCGGTGGTCTCCGAGCGCGGTGCGACCGCGCTCGCACCGGAGGCACTGAACGCTTTTGGAGAGTATGTCGCGATGGCGTGCATTCCCGACCCCCCGCCGGCGGAGGACGGGGCAGAGGCTCCGAAACTTCCGCCCGCCGCCCTCCAGTTGCGGCGTACTGTGGCGGCACTGGCCCGCCGGGGACTCGGGAGGGCGCTCGCATGAGCAACGACCAGCACCCGTCACCGTCCACCCCGCCGACCGGCGGCTGGGGCGGCGAGTACGACGGGGACTCCACCGCCTTCGTGCAGCTTCCGGGACCCGACACCGGCGCCGACGGTGAGAGCCCGCTGGCCGCACCCGGCACCGGCGCCGGCTGGGCCCCGCCGGCGCTGGGCCCGATGACGGCCGC
>NZ_BAAHCA010001493.1:0-785 GCF_054776295.1 Streptomyces sparsus | reverse complement strand
GGCGTGCGCCGGCACACCGTAGGCGCGCGCCAGCGCGGCGGCGGCGAGCGCGTTGGCGATGTTGTGCGGCGCCGCCGGGCCGGAGCCCGGTGCGATGTCGTCGACCTGGGCCAGTTCCTGAGCCTGCTGCTGACGGTCCGCCACGAACGCGCGGTCCACCAGGATGCCGTCCACCACGCCGAACTGCGAGGGCGCGGGCGGGCCCAGGGTGAAGCCGATCGCCCGGCACCCCTCGACGACGTCGGCCCGGCGCACCAGTTCCTCGGTGGCCGGATCGGCGGTGTTGTAGACGCACGCCACCGTGTTGCCCTCGTAGACCCGGCCCTTGTCCGCGGCGTAGGCGTCCATGGAGCCGTGCCAGTCCAGGTGGTCGGGGGCGAGGTTGAGGACCGCCGCCGAGTGCGCGCGCAGCGAGGGCGCCCAGTGCAGCTGGTAGCTGGACAGTTCGACGGCGAGCACGTCGTACGGCTCGTCCGCGAGCACCACGTCCACCAGCGGCGTGCCGATGTTGCCGACCGCGGCGGTGCGCAGGCCGGCCGCGCCGAGAATGGCGGCGAGCATCTGCACGGTGGTGGTCTTGCCGTTGGTGCCGGTGACGGCGAGCCAGGGAGCGCTGTCCGGCCCGCGCAACCGCCAGGCCAGCTCGACGTCACCGATGACCGGCACGCCCGCCGTCTCGGCGGCGGAGAACAGCGGGCTCGACGGCGGCCAGCCCGGGGAGGTGACCACCACGTCGGTGCCCTCGGGCAGGGTGGCGCTGTCGCCGAGCCGGACGGCCACCCCGG
>NZ_BAAHCA010001492.1:0-786 GCF_054776295.1 Streptomyces sparsus | reverse complement strand
GGACCGGCCGGCCGTGCTCGCCGCCGCGGTCCGGGCACCGGCGTCGCGACCGGCGCGGACACCGGACGCCTCCGCCTAGACCTGGGGCTCGCCCCAGGCGTCGGACACCTCCGCGTAGAGCTGGGACAGCTCGGGGGATCCGCTGTCGGCCCAACTCAGGCCCGCCTCGATCACGTCCAGCAGCTGCCCGGAGGCCAGCCGCACCATGGGCCGCTCCCCCGCCAACACCTCCCAGGCCGCGCCCCGCACGGTACGGACGATCACCGTGCCCAGGTACAGGCCGGCGTCGGTGCCGAGCGGGGTCAGCACGTCCGGGTCGTCCCGCCAGTGGGGCACCATCTGGTCCAGTGCCTCCAGCGAGACCGCGGAGTCGTCCAGTTGAACGCCGCCGGCAAGCGCCTGGGAGCGCAGCGTCTCGCACTCCGACAGCAGCTGGTTCACCCCTTCGGCCTCCTCCTGGCCCGAGCCGAGTACCGCCACGCCGGCCGACGGCCCGTGTCGCTTGCGCCAGTTGTCCAGGAAGGGGATGTTCATACCCTTCAGGGTCGCATTCGGACCCTGACTCCCGCCACAGGCGCGCGGCGCCTGATGTACACCCGTGCGCCTCCGGGCGTGCACCGGCACCTCCCCCGCGGCGGCTCGGAAGGCAACCGGTCCGCGCCGTCGGGGAGTCGGCGTCCACGAAGGGGCACGCGTTGCGTATCCGTGCGTACAGCACCACCGTCGTACTCATCATGGCCGCGGCCACCGTGCCGGGCGGCCCGGCCGCGGCCGACGGCCGGACGC
>NZ_BAAHCA010001491.1:0-786 GCF_054776295.1 Streptomyces sparsus | reverse complement strand
CAGCAGCGCCGCGGCGGCGTAGGTGTCGGCGTCCGGGCGGATGCGGCCGGCCGCCTGTTCGGCGCGCAGGTAGGTGTTCAGGCCGTCGATGGGGGCGTGCGGTCCGGTGCCGAGCTCGCGCATCGCCTCCAGGTGGCGGCGGCGCAGCCGGGGTTCGGCGTACAGCGAGGCGGCGATCGGGAAGCTCTGCCGGTAGAAGAGCAGCGCCTGCCGGGCGATCTCGGTGAGCGCCTCCTCGACGGTCCGCTCCCCCGGGCCGGCGGCCAGCTCGTCCAGCAGCCCCTCGAGGCCCGGTAGGCGTTCCCTCAGTACGGCCACGAACAGCTCCTCCTTGCTGCGGAAGTGCTTGTAGAGCGCGGCCTCGGAGCAGTCCGCGGCGCGGGCGATCTCCTTCGTGGTGGTCCGGGCGAGGCCGAGGGTGAGCAGCAGTTCGTGTGCGGCGTCCAGGAGGCGGACGCGCGCCGGTGCCGGGGTCTGGTTCATGTGGCGTGCTCCGGGCGGGACTTGACGACAGGGTGAGTGTTTACTCACCCTGGGGTGAGTAAACACTCACCCCAGGGAGGGGCGCGATGCGGATCACCGTGTTCGGAGCCACCGGCGGTACCGGCCGGCAGCTCGTACGGCAGGCGCTGGACGCCGGGCACGAGGTCACCGCGGTGGTGCGGGACCCGGCCCGGCTGGGCGTCGATCCGCGTCCGTCGCTGGAGGTGCGGACCGCGGACCTGGCTGCGCCGGAACCGCTGGTCTCGGCGGTACGCGGGCGGGACGCCGTGCTGTCCGGGCTCG
>NZ_BAAHCA010001490.1:0-787 GCF_054776295.1 Streptomyces sparsus | reverse complement strand
TGGTGACGGGCGCCACCGGCAACGCCGGCACCAGCCTGCTGGCGGCGCTGGGCGAGGACCCGCGGATCGGGTCGGTGCTGGGTGTCGCCCGCCGGCTGCCCGACTGGAACCCGCCGAAGACCCGGTGGGCCACCGCCGACGTCGGGGCGGCCGGGTCGGAGGACGAGCTGACCGGTCTCTTCCAGGGGGCCGACGCGGTGGTGCACCTGGCGTGGCTGCTCCAGCCGAGCAGGTCGCCGCTCACCACGTGGCGCACCAACGTGCTCGGCACCGTGCGCACCCTGCGGGCTGCCGCGGCGGCCGGTGTGTCGACGGTGGTGTACGCCTCCTCGGTGGCCGCCTACTCCCCCCGCCCCGCGTCCGACCCGGAGCGTCCCGTCGACGAGAGCTGGCCCACCCACGGCTGGCCGTCCGCGTCCTACTCCCGGGAGAAGGCCTACAACGAGCGGGTGCTGGACGTCTTCGAGCGGGACCACCCGGGCATCCGGGTGGTGCGGATGCGTCCCGGCTTCCTCTTCAAGCGGCAGTCGGCCATGGAGCAGCGGCGGTTGTTCGCCGGGCCCCTCCTCCCGCACCGCCTGGTCAGGCCGGGCGTGCTGCCGGTGCTGCCGGGTGTGGCGGGACTGCGGTTCCAGGCGCTGCACTCCGACGACGCCGCCGACGCCTATCTGCGGGCGCTGACCACGCCGGTCAGCGGCGCGTTCAACCTGGCCGCCGAGCCGCCGGTGGACACCGCCGTGCTCGCGGAGCTGCTGCGCGCCCGGCATCCGGTACGCATGCCGGCGGC
>NZ_BAAHCA010001489.1:0-787 GCF_054776295.1 Streptomyces sparsus | reverse complement strand
TTCCGCACCGCGGCCGCCGACGTGATCGGCGCCTACGGCACCGAGGGCAGCCCGGCCATCGACGACCCGGCCCTGGCGCTGGACCGGGTCGGTGAGGCCCTGTCCGACATCACCGCGGCGACGCTCGCCGGTGCGCTGCGCGCGGCCACCCGGGAACGCTGGGGCGAGACCCTGCCGACCCGGTTCGCGGTGATCGGCATGGGCCGCTTCGGCGGCCGGGAGCAGGGCTACGGCTCGGACGCCGACGTGCTGTACGTGCATGAGCCGCGGGACGGCGTCGACGAGCGGGAGGCGGCCGAGGCGGCCCAGGCGATCGCCCACGAGATGAGCCGGCTGCTGCAACTTCCCAGCTCCGATCCGCCGCTGCTGGTGGACGCGGATCTGCGGCCGGAGGGCCGGTCCGGGCCGCTGGTACGGACCCTGGCCTCGTACGGTGCCTACTACCGCCGCTGGTCGCTGGGCTGGGAGAGCCAGGCGCTGCTGCGGGCCGCTCCCGTCGCCGGTGACCCCGGGCTGGGAGCCCGTTTCGTCGAGCTGATCGACCCGCTGCGCTACCCGCCGGAGGGCCTCAGCGACGACGCGGTCCTGGAGATCCGCCGGCTGAAGGCCCGGATGGAGGGTGAGCGGCTGCCGCGCGGCGCCGACCCGACCACCCACACCAAGCTGGGCCGCGGCGGCCTGTCGGACGTGGAGTGGACGGTGCAGCTCCTCCAGATGCGGCACGCCCACGCCGAGCCCGGACTGCGGACGACCCGGACGCGGCCCGCGCTGGCCGCCGCCCGTGCGG
>NZ_BAAHCA010001488.1:0-788 GCF_054776295.1 Streptomyces sparsus | reverse complement strand
GGGGCCGGTCGGCTGCCGGGCGGAGCCGGTGCGGACGGGGCCCGCTGCCGGGCGGAGCCTGCATCGGACGGGTCCTGCTGCCGGTGTCGGCCACTCCGGCGCGTCGTCGCGGCACGGGTACATCTCAGCCACCCCGTGGGTAGGCTCACAGGCATGGAGCACGAGGTGTACGTTCCGTTTCCGATCGGCTCTGTGCGGGCGGCGCTCGCCGAGCCGGAGCGTGTGGCGCGGTGCGTTCCGGGCCTTCAGCTCGACGCGCCGGACGAGGCGGACTCCGCCGCGGTTGCCGCCGCCGAGTCCGCGGGGGACGGTGGTGCGGTCGAAGGGCGACTGCGGGTGCGGATCGCCGGTTCGACCATCACCTATCGCGGCGTGCTGCGCCTGCTCGCCCGGGAGAATGGTTTTGCCATCGAGGGTGAGGGCGCCGAGGTGCGCGGGAGCGGCTCCGCGGTGCTGTCCCTGACACTGCTGCCCCGGGCTGCGGAGAACACCGGTGAGGGCGCCGGAACGGTGCTCGCGTGTGAGGGCACGCTGCGGGCCAAGGGCCGCATCACCGAGTTCGAGGACCGGCAACGCGCCGCCACCGGTCGCAGGCTGCTCGACCGGTTCGCCGCCGCGCTGGGCGAGAGCCTCGCCGCCGACTCGCCGGCGGACGACAACGAGCGGGTCATTCCCGGTATCCCGGCGCCCGAGTCACCGGACAGTTCGGAGACGGCACCCCCCGCCCCCGCGACCGGCGAAGCCGCCCCCGCCCCGCACGACGAGCCCGGCCCCGGGACGGCCCCGGG
>NZ_BAAHCA010001487.1:0-790 GCF_054776295.1 Streptomyces sparsus | reverse complement strand
TCCGGCGCCCCGACACCGGCGGAGTCCTCCGGCCCAGCTTCCTCGGCCGGCCCCGGCTGATCCGTGCCGGTGCCCGCCCGTGCGGCCGGGGACGAGGACGCCTGCGGAGAGGCGGCCGGGGACGACGTAGGCGCCTGCGGAGAGGCGGCCGGTGACGACATGGGCGACTGCGGAGAGGCGGCCGGGGACGCCGGCGCGGGGTCGTCGAGCGCGGAATACGTGCGCTCGCCGTCCCCGTCCTGACGCTGGTCCGGGCTCCCCTCCTGACGCCGGTCCGTCGCCCCGGCCTGACGCTGGTCCGGGGCCGTGGCCTGGCGCTGGTCCGGGGCCGTGGTCTGACGCTGGTCCGGGACCCCGGAGGCCGTGCCCGGCCCGGGCGACGACTGCGCCGAGGGCGACGGCTGTTGCGCGGCGTCCCCGGACAGCACCTCGTCGCCGCTCGTGACCTCGGGAGCAAGCCCCGTACCCAGCTCTGTACCCGGCCCCGTACCCAGCTCCGTCCCCCCGGCCCGCTGGACCGGGGGCGGCGCGGGAGTCGGCAGTACCGTCTGCTGGGAGGGGGGCGCGGAAACCGGCGGCGACGGGTCGGGCGTGGGGCCGGGCCCCGAATCCGTCAGCCCGTCCGGCGTGAGCGACGTGGCAAGCGGTGACGACGTCAACGGCGGCGCGACACCCGGGAGCGGCGCGACCGGCTGAGGCGTCGCGGCCGGAGGCGTCGGGATGAGCGGGGTCGGGGTTAGAGGCGTCGGGGTCAGAGGCGTCGCGGCCGGCGGTAGGGAGCTTCCCGCCG
>NZ_BAAHCA010001486.1:0-793 GCF_054776295.1 Streptomyces sparsus | reverse complement strand
CGCCACCGGGGCGGCGGCGGGTGCCGGGACGGTGGCGGTGGTGGCGGCCTTCGGCGTGGCGGCGGCGGTGCCGTGGGGGACGGCGCCGAGCACCGTGTGCACGACGCCCCACTGCCAGCCGGTGGTCGGCAGCACCCGGACCTGCTCGAACCCGGCGGATCTCACCCGGTCACGGAACGCGCCGGCGGTGTCGAAGGCGACGACGCTCTGCCACAGGTGCCGGTAGAGCGGACCGTCACCGCGCAGCGCGCCGAGCGGGATGACCCCGCCCCAGCACACCCCGTCCCACAGGGCGCGGTGGGCGCGTGCTCCGGTGAGGGTGTACTCGTGCACGGCGAGGCGTCCACCGGGGGCGAGCAGGCCCCGGACGGTGGTGAGCACCGCGTCGGGGTCGGGCACGTTGCGGAACAGGTAGGCGGCGAACACCGCGTCGTAGGCGGTGTCGGTGACCTCGGCGGGCAGTTCCTCCGCTGTGGCGTGCACGAACTCGACCCGGCCGGGCCAGCTCTTGGCCCGGGCCTGCCGCAGCATGCCGGCGGAGGCGTCGACCGCGGTGACGCGGGCGTGCGGCGCGTGGTGCAGCAGAGCGGCGGTGGACGCGCCGGTGCCGCATCCGAGGTCGAGGACGCGCAGGCCGTAGCCGTCGCGGGGCAGCCGGAGCCTGCGGGCGGACCGCCTCAGCTGGCTGTGGTAGCCGGGGTTGAGCGACACGAAGCGGTCGTAGAAGGCCGCGCCGTCGTCGAAGGCCGAGCTCAGGTAGCGGTCGCGCAGCAGCGCCACGGGTTCTCCCAGG
>NZ_BAAHCA010001485.1:0-794 GCF_054776295.1 Streptomyces sparsus | reverse complement strand
GGCGGCTCGTCGGGCGGCGCGGTGGCGCGGTGCAGCGCAGGGGGCTGGCGTCGTCATGAATCAGTTCCTCGCGGACGGCTCTTGGTCAGGGATGCAACGGCACGCGGTTCTGGGCAAAGCGCGCTCACTATAGGCCAGTTGTGCGAACCGTGCGTAGAGCGCCGAGGCTCGCGCGCGGGGACGCCCTCGTCCGCACGGCTGTGCGCGCGGCGCCGGGACCCGGCTGTCCGGGACACCGGTGCCGTGCGCCCCTGACCGGGGCTCGCGCCGTGCGGACGGGTCAGTCGTTCCACTCGCAGGCGGTACCGTCCTGATCGCGGTCCAGCTCGTCGCGGTAGGCCGGGTCCTCACCGCGCTCGAAGGGGCCCTGCCCCTGCTCGTGCGCCTGTCCGCAGGTGTCGTAGTACCCGGACCCCGGCTCGTCCGGGACGGCCGTCGCCGGGCCGCTCGTCTCGCGGATGTCCGCGGCGACGAGCCGGCCGCCGCGCACGGTGTAGGTGCCCTCGAACCAGCGGGACGACCCGTCCGCCTGCACGGCCTCCAGTACGACGGTGACCTGGTCGCCGTCGGTCGCCAGGACCTCGACCCGGTCCTGGAGCAGCCCGTCGAAACCGGCCACGAACGCGTCGTAGGAGGACGCGAACGCGCTGCCGCCGAGCTCCCAGGCGGCGCGGTGGTCACCGCGGTTGATCGCGTCGAAGTAGGCGGTCACCACCTCGGCCGGAGACCGCTGCGCGGTCGACGCCGGCGGTGCGGCCCCTGTCGGGGGCGGGGTGCCGGACGAGGCGGACGGC
>NZ_BAAHCA010001484.1:0-794 GCF_054776295.1 Streptomyces sparsus | reverse complement strand
CCAGTTCGCCGGACACGTCGAACAGCGCGGCCCAGCCGCCGACGTGCACGGCGAGCCGTCCGAGCAGCGCGGCGGGCCCCTCGGCGGCGAGTGCGGCCCTGGTGAGTTCGCGCTGCGCCTCGAAGCCGGCCGTGACCGAGCGGTACTGGTCCGCGGCGATGGCGGCCGAGACGGCCTTGGTGATCGCGATGAAGGGGGTGCGGCGCGGCACTTCGAGCAGCGGGAAGTCGGCCTCCCGAGCCGCCGTCACCAGCGCGTCGGGCACCCGTTCGTAGTTGACGCCTGCGGCGAAGCCCAGGCCTATGACTCCGGCGCCCGCCAGCCGGCTGACGTAGCGGCGCATCGCCTCGGGGTTCTCGGCGTCGATCTTCATCGCGGTGATCAGCAGCAGTTCGCCGCCGTCGAGGTACGGCACCGGGTCCGCGAGTTCACTGACCTGGGCCCAGCGGATGGGCATCCACAGGCGGTCCTCGCCGGCGAGTACGGTCAGCTTCAACGAGGAGTGCTGGACTAGCGAGGCAAGCGTGGGCTGCATGCGCGTGTCGTGTCTGCCTTCTGGGGACAGTGTGCAGAGCTTTTTGGCCGTACGGGAGTAAGGATACGGCTCCTTGCTACTCGCCGTACAGCTACCCGGTGAGCTGGGACTGCCCGGCGCACTCACCGCTCTCAGGCCCTCGCGCCCCGCCGCACCGCCTCGGGGAGCAGCCATGCCCGTGAACCCCGGCCCGCCGCGGCCCCTGGCCGCCGCACCCGTGTCAGCCGCGTCCCCGGGGGGCGCTACTCGCCGAGGCGGG
>NZ_BAAHCA010001483.1:0-798 GCF_054776295.1 Streptomyces sparsus | reverse complement strand
GTGAGCACGAGCACGCCGCCGGCGGCCGCGGACGTCGAGCGGGCCCGCAGCAAGCCGCCGCCCGAGCCCTGGCCCAGTTTCCAGCCGAGCAGGAAGAACGGCAGAAAGGTGATCGTGCGCGAGGCGGAGAAGGTGGAGCCGAACTCCTCGAAGTGGCCGACCAGCAGTGCCGCCGCCACGGACAGCGTCAGCGGGTACCGCAGTGCCGCCAGGTACGGCAGGGCGACGCGCCAGGCCAGCAGCGACAGCAGGAACCACATCGCCCAGGGCGGTTCACCGGCGAAGAACGTCCAGTCGCCGTAGAGCCAGCGCAGCTGGAGGGTGTGCAGCAGGCCGATCAGCAGGTACGGCAGCGCGATCGACTCGGTGAGGCGTCGGGCCTCGCGGGCGTTGAGCGGGCCGGCGGTGCTGAAGTAGCCGGCCACCATGACGAACACCGGCACCCGGAGGGCCCAGCTCGCGATGTACAGCCAGCGCAGGCCGTTGAGTTCGCTCAGCGACTCCACGGTGTGGCCGACCACGACGAGCGTGCCGGAGAGGAACCGCACGTTGTCCCAGTGCGGGTCCCTGCGGCCGGTGGCGCCGCCCGTCCCGTGCCGCCGCCGCGGTGCCTCGGGCACAGCCACTCCGTTCCGCCTCCCTGTGGTTCGTCGGGCAACCCGGGGGACGGTAGTGACGGCGTCGCCGAGCTACGCGGCCAGCGGGCGTCAACGGGGTGAACACCGGGTGGCACCTCGGGGGCGGCTCTCCCGCAGCCGCCCGGGAGCCGGGGCGCGGGCCCGACGCCCGCAGCCGTCC
>NZ_BAAHCA010001482.1:0-799 GCF_054776295.1 Streptomyces sparsus | reverse complement strand
CCGGCCCCGAGGCCGCCGGACAGGGCGAGCGGCCCGCCGCCGGGTCGGACGCCACCGGGGACACCACCTCCCGCTCGGACGGCAGGCCCACGCCCGCCCAGTCCACTCCGGGCGCCGCGCCGCTCACCTTCGAGCAGCAGTTCAACCGCCAGATGCCGATGGACCCCGACTTCGCCGGGGAGGGCAAGTTCACCACCGTCGCGGGCCAGGACGAGGGGACCGGATCCGGCACCCGGGTCACGTACCGGGTCGACGTGGAGAGTGATCTCGGCCTCGACAGCAAGGTCTTCGCCCGCGCGGTGCACGAGACGCTCAACGACGAGCGCAGCTGGGCCAACGGCGGCGCCCGGACCTTCGAGCGGGTCTCCTCCGGTTCGGCGGACTTCGTCATCACCCTGGCCAGCCCGGGCACCACCGCGGTGTGGTGCGCCAAGTCCGGCCTGGACACCACCCAGGACAACGTCTCCTGCGACTCGGCGTCCACCGAGCGCGTCATGATCAACGGCTTCCGCTGGGCCCGGGGCGCCGACACCTTCGGCGCGCAGCGGATCCGCGCCTACCGGCAGATGCTCATCAACCACGAGGTCGGACACCGGCTGGGCTTCGGCCACGTGGTCTGCCCCGAGGAGGGCGCGCTCGCCCCGGTGATGATGCAGCAGACGAAGTTCCTGACCGTCGGCGGCGCCACCTGCCGCCCCAACGCCTGGCCCTTCCCGGACGCCTGAGCGGAAACCGGGCCGTGGGCTCGGCGGGATGTCGGGCCGGGGCCTGCCGCCGATGGGCCGCCGGCGTCGTGCCG
>NZ_BAAHCA010001481.1:0-800 GCF_054776295.1 Streptomyces sparsus | reverse complement strand
GACGCACGCCGGCGCGTCCGCGCCTCGGTCGTCAGCGGGCGCTGCGGCGGTGGGTCATGGCCCGGCGCCTGCGGTCGTTGCAGAGCAGGCACCTGCCCCATCCCGGCGGCAGCGGATCGTCCGGATCCTTGTGCAGCGGATCGACAGCGCCGCGTGGATGCTCCCGGCAGCCCGTGCCGCCGCCGTGCTCGGCCTCCAGCGAGCGCACCGCGCCCAGGGCGCGCAGCAGCGCGTCGGAGACGTGGGCCAGTTGCTCGGCCGAGGGCTTGTCCTCCAAGGAGAAGACCACATCGGAGGCGGTGTGCAGGGCGGTCTGCAGTTCCCGGACGTCTGCGTTGCTCATGTCGGTGAAGCCTAGGGGGCCGCACCGACAGGGCTGGGAAGCGGTGGGGCTCCGGCCGCTTCCGGCTTCCACCCGCGAGAGCGCTCGTGCCGATCCGTCCGATATCCGGACGGTGAACAGCGGTCATCGAACAGTTTTCGGCCAAGTTCGCCGGCGCCAATGACATGTACGCGGCTACTCTGCCACGCTCTGCTCAGTCCGGAGTGCAGCCACCCCCCATATCCCACCCCCCACGCTGCCCACGGCTCCCCCCCGCTCATGCTCTGCCCGGTCGCCCGCTCCGGTCGGCCGGCTGTCCCGGTCGTGTTCCCCAGCGCCACCGCCGCAGAAGGAGTCCCCGTGAGACCCAGAACCCCCCGCACCCCTGCCCGCGCAGCCGTGGCACTCGCCGCCGCGGTCACCATGCTCGCCGTCGGCGTGCAGGCGCAGGCCAGCGCCGACCCGCGCGGCGCTGAGG
>NZ_BAAHCA010001480.1:0-801 GCF_054776295.1 Streptomyces sparsus | reverse complement strand
ACCCCCCCCGCAGCCGCAGCAGGGCCCGACGGCGCGAGCGCCGGGCCCCGGCGGCCGTCAGCTGCGGCAGGCGTTGCTGCCGCCGCCGTGGTGCGTCGACCACCAGCGCATCGCGTCACGGGTGTTCGGGCCGTACACGCCGTCCACCGCCGACCCGTACTTGGCCTGCGCGTACCTCACGGCCTGCGCGGTCTTCGGCCCGTAGACGCCGTCCACCGCGACGTTGTTCCGCGTCCAGGTGTTCACGCACCGCTGCAGCGACCGCTGGAGCACCTCCACCGCGTACCCCTGGGCGCCCTGCGAGAGCACGCAGTTCGTCGACCAGCTGTTCGTGGAGGGCTGGTCCGCGTAGTAGTGGCCGCCCATGTTCTTGTACACCGCCGTCTGGCAGGTCGGGGCGGCGTGCGCGGCGGGTGCGGCCGCGACGCCGACACCCAGGAGTCCCGCGGAGAACGCGAGGACGCCGGTGGCGCTTGTGAGCTTCTTTCCCAGATTCATGACTCTCCCGGTTCACGCCGATGTCGAGCGGCCCGGCGCGTGTCCGGGCCGCTCGCCCTGCGACGTCGATGCTCTGCGCACGGACACCGAAACGCGAGGCCCCCCGGGTGTCCCGGGAAGGCCTGGGACGCCCCTCCCGCTGACCTGCACCGGGACCGCCGGGGCTGGGAACGGCCGGGTCACCACCCGCCGCGCGCGGCACCCTCTGCCGGCCGACCTTCGGGCGGGTCTCGTCCGGAGTCCCCGGCCGACTGTCCGCCAGCCGGTCGTAGTCGCCGGCGGACGGAGCGACGTGGCGACGCG
>NZ_BAAHCA010001479.1:0-802 GCF_054776295.1 Streptomyces sparsus | reverse complement strand
CGCCCCGCGGTCCGGGGCTCCGGGGCGGGGGCCGTCCGCCGGTGCCGGTAGGTCGGTGGCGGGTCCGGGGGCGGCCTCCGACTCATCGGGGCCGGGGCGGCCGGTCAGCAGCAGGAGTTCCAGTCCGGCCCGGTCCGGCAGGTCGGCGGGCCGGATCAGCTCACCGCTGCGGACGTGCAGGAAGGCGGCCCTGACGGCGGAGAGCGGCAGTCCGTGCTGCTCGGCCCAGGCGAGCCGGTAGACCGCGAGCTGAAGCGGGTCGGCGTGGTGGGCCCGTCCGGTCTTCCAGTCGACGATCTCGAATCCGTCGCCGTCGCGGTAGACGGCGTCGATGCGTCCGCGCACGATGCGCCCGGCCAGCGACAGCTGGAACGGCGCCTCCACCCGGTACGGCGTCCGGCGGGCGTACGGGGTGCGGCTGAACGCCTCCTTGAGGGCGGCCAGGTCGCGCTCGTCGGCGATCTCGGCGGCGGCACCGCTGTCGTCGTCGGCGCCGGGCAGCTCGTCGGGGCCGAGCATCGGCAGGGCGAGCGTCTCGAAACGCGACTCCACCCAGGCGTGGAACCGGGTGCCGCGGCGGGCGGCCGCGGGCTGCGGCGGGCGGGGCATCGGGCGGGCGAGGTCCCGGGCGTAGCCCTCCGGATCGGCGGCGATCCGCAGCAGTTGCGAGGCGGTGAGTGTGGCCGGCAGCGGGACGTCGCGCACCGTCTCCCTGGATCGCCGCAGCTCGCCGGCGAGCGCGTCGAGGCTGACGTCCTGGTCACCGACTACGCGCCGCTGATGTTCGACTACGCCAACCTGG
>NZ_BAAHCA010001478.1:0-803 GCF_054776295.1 Streptomyces sparsus | reverse complement strand
AGCAGCAGCCGGGCCCCGGGTACGGCCGCCATGGCGTGGACCAGTCGGTCGAACCGCTTGCCCGGGACCAGGCGCCCCACCCCGCCGACGACGAAGGCGTCCGGCGGGATGCCGAGGCGGTGGCGGGCCCGGCGGCGGGCCTCGGGGTCGAAGCCGAACCGGTCGGCGTCGATGCCGTTGGGGATGAGCTCGATGCGGGGGCCGGGCACGCCCCAGTCGCGCAGCCGTCTGGCCACGGTGGCGGACACCGCGACGGTGGCGCTGCCGAGCCGTTCGCTGGCCAGGTAGAGGGCCTGCGCCGAGCGGGTGAGCGGGCGCCCCTCGATCTGGGCGTCCCCGAGCGAGTGCTCGGTGGCGACGACGGACCGGACCCCGGCGAGCCGGGCGGCGGCCCGCCCGTAGACGCAGGCCCGGTAGAGGTGCGTGTGGACCAGGTCGTAGCGGCCTCGCCGGATCAGCCCCACGAGCCGGGGCAGGGCGCCCAGGTCGCGGTTGCCGGCCATGCCGAGGTGGGTCACCGACCGTCCGTCCGCCCGGATGCCGTCGGCCACCGGGCCCGGGTTGGTCAGGGTGACGACGTCGCAGTCCAGCGGGAGCCTGCGCAGCATCAGGCGCAGCTGCTGTTCGGCACCGCCGACGCCGAGGCCGGTGATGACGTGCAGGGCCCTCACCGGCCGTTGCCCGAGGAGCGTGCGGAGGTGATCGTGCTCCGCGTCTCGGGCCGGGACGGTCCGGTGGACGCCGTGGTCCGCGCCGCGGGGCCGGCGACCGGTGTGAGGGCGGCGGCGGGCAGCGGGCGGCGG
>NZ_BAAHCA010001477.1:0-806 GCF_054776295.1 Streptomyces sparsus | reverse complement strand
CCCCTGCCGGCCCCGCTCCCGGCAGGGGCACCGCCGCGCTGCCGGCCGCTCAGCGGGAGGCGGGCACCCACCTGCCGCGGCTGCGCACCGTGATCGGGCCGTCCACCTGGCCGGTGGCGTCGTCGGTGGTGAACGCGACCGCGCGGGTGGTGAACGTCCGACCGGTGATCCGGCCGATGTGCACGCCCTGGATGGTGCCCGGGTGGGACGCCTCGGGACCGCCGGGATGGGTCACGTAGAAGGCGAACGAGCCGTCCGGCCGCGCGTTCCAGAAACCGGTGGCCAGGTACTCCGGTTGTCCACTGCCGTCCGGCGGGCCCTCCGCTGTCAACCTGTGGTCGGCGTGGAAGAAGAAGCGCGGTTCGGTCACCGCGGCGTCGGACCCCGTGCCGACGGTCACGGTCAGGTCCCAGACGCCGACCAGGGAGCGCCCGGGCGGTACCGCGGTGGCCGTGTCCGACGCGCGTGCCGTTCCCGACGCGCGTGCCGTTCCCGACGCGGGCGCCGGCCCCGCGTCCGCTGGGTGCGCTGCTTCCGCCGTCCTGGCTGCCGGGGCTCCCTGGGGCGGTCCGGCCGGAGAGACGGCGGTCGCCGTGCCGACTCCGACGAGCGACGCGATCAGGGTGACCCAGAGGGCCAGGAGACGCAGCAGCCGCCGTAAGAGCGGGTCCGCGATGGTGCGCTGTGCGATGTTCGACATGGGGCGTGCCCTTCTGCGAAGCGGGTGTGCGGGTCTGCGGGGGCCGGTGCGCGAGGCGGGGCCCGTGCGCGGCCGGCCGGCCCGGCAAGCCGCAGACAGCGGGAGG
>NZ_BAAHCA010001476.1:0-806 GCF_054776295.1 Streptomyces sparsus | reverse complement strand
CAGCGAGGCCGTGCAGCGCTCCTACGCCAGCGCCGACGGAGCGGGCGACCGCACCGGGCAGCCGGGGGGTGCGGGGTTCCGGCCCGAGCTGCGCGGCTGGCCCTTCCTGACCGGGGTCGACGTCAGGGGCGGGCCCGGCTCGGTGGTCGCGCTGGGGGACTCCATCACCGACGGTGTCGCCTCCACGCCGGGCACCAACCGGCGCTGGCCGGACGTGCTGGCCCGCCGCCTCCAGCGCGCCGGACGGCAGGGCGTGCCCCGGTACGGGGTGCTGAACCACGGCATCTCGGCGAACCGGGTGGTGTCCGACCGGTACGACGGCGACGGGGTCAGCGGGGACACCGGCGGGGTCAGCGCCGAGCACCGGCTGGACCGCGACGTGCTGGGGCAGACCGGGGTGCGCACGGTCGTGCTGTTCGAAGGCATCAACGACGTGCGCTGGGGCTATCCCGCGCAGAACGTCATCGACGGCCTGCGGTCCCTGGCCGAGCGTTCCAGGCAGCGCGGGCTGCGCGTGGTCGCGGCGACCGTGGCGCCCTGCGGCGGGTGGCCGGACTGCTCACCCGAGGTGGAGCGCCGGCGCCAGGCGGTCAACGCCTTCGTGCGGGACCACGGCGGCACCTTCGACGCGGTGCTCGACTTCGACGCCGCGCTGCGCGACCCGGCCGCCCCGCAACGGCTGCTGCCGCACTACGACAGCGGCGACCACCTCCACCCTGGTGACGCCGGGCTGCGCGCGGTGGCCGACTCCGTCGACCTCTCCGCCCTGGTCGCCCGCACGCCCTCGCGACGCTGACCGGTCCGGT
>NZ_BAAHCA010001475.1:0-806 GCF_054776295.1 Streptomyces sparsus | reverse complement strand
GGGCCCTGCCGCGCGGCGGCCCGTCGGCGCGCTGTTACACAACCGACGGGTGGCCGTGCGGCTGCCGTGTCCTGATGGGCGGTCGCCCCGCAACACCGTCTCCATAGCGTGCCTCGGGTACCGGCCGTATCGAGGCCGGTACCGCGGGGACGCTACGGAGGCGGGGCGATGACGGCAGAGGTGCTGGACTTCGAGGAGTACGTGCGGACGCGGCAGGACGCCCTGCTGCGCAGCGCACGCCGTCTGGTGCCCGACCCGTGCGACGCGCAGGACCTGCTGCAGACCGCGCTGGTGCGCACCTACCCGAAGTGGGACGGCATCGCCGACAAGTCGCTCGCCGACGCCTACCTGCGCCGCGTCATGATCAACACCCGTACCGAGTGGTGGCGGGCCCGGCGCGTCGCGGAGGTGCCCACCGACGTGCTGCCGGACGTCGTGGGCGTCGAGGACGGTGCCGGGCAGCACGCCGATCGGGCGCTGCTTGTCGACATACTGGGAGTGCTCGCCCCCAAGCAGCGCAGCGTCGTGGTGCTGCGCCACTGGGAACAGATGAGCACCGAGGAGACCGCCGAGGCCCTCGGCATGTCGGCCGGCACGGTGAAGAGCACACTGCACCGGGCGCTGGCCCGGCTCCGGGAGGAGCTGGAGAGCAGGGAGTCGCGGTGGTCGCAGGAGCCGGTGCGGGAGCGGAGCCGCACCGCGTGCGCGGCCTGACGGCCCGTGCCGTCGCCGTCCTGGCGCTGCTGCCGGTCGTCGCGCTGACCGGTTGCGGCAGTGGCGCGGGCATCCGGGTGGAGACGTCCAGG
>NZ_BAAHCA010001474.1:0-808 GCF_054776295.1 Streptomyces sparsus | reverse complement strand
GCCCGCAGCCGGTGCAGCACCAGGGCCCACAGCAGCGCCGAGTCGCAGCGGGCCTCCAGCCCGAGCAGGTCGGCGGCGTCGACCCGGACGCCGAGGTCGTCCGGCAGCCGCTCCCAGTCCCGGATCGCGCCGTTGTGGCTGAACAGCCAGCGGTCACCGGCGAAGGGCGCGGCGGCGGCCTCGTCCTGGCTGGTGCCGGGGGTCGCGTCGCGGACGGCGGCCAGCACCATGCCGCTGCGGATCGTACGGGCCAGGTCGGGCAGGTTGGCGTCCGCCCAGATCGGCACCGCGCGGCGGTAGCGGGCCGGGCTCCCGTCCGTGCCGGTGTACGGGTACCAGCCGATGCCGAAGCCGTCGGCGTTGACCGTGCCGTGCCGCAGCCGCCGGGGCGCCCAGGACTGCTCGTACAGTCCGCCGGGCTGGGCGGTGACGACGTCGGCCAGCGGCACGGCCGGCCCCACGTAGGCGAGGTGTCGGCACATCAGTCGGCCTCCACGTCACGGCAGGTGCGGAACCCGGCGAAGATCTGACGGCGCACCGGGTGGTCCCAGTTGCGGAACGTGGCGCGGCAGGCGACCGGATCGGTGCCGAACGAGCCGCCGCGCAGCACCTTGTAGCCGTCCGGCCCGGCCGGGCCGGTACCGAAGAACACCTCCGAGTACTCCGGATACGGGAACGCGGCGAAGCCCGGATAGGGGTGGAAGTCCGAGGACGTCCACTCCCACACGTCGCCGAGCAGCTGGCCGGCACCGCAGGGCGCCCGACCGGCCGGGTAGGCGCCGGCCGGGGCCGGCCGCAGGTGCCGCTG
>NZ_BAAHCA010001473.1:0-809 GCF_054776295.1 Streptomyces sparsus | reverse complement strand
GAGCGTCTCCAGGCAGCCGCGCTGACCGCAGCCGCACTCCGGGCCGTCGGGACGCACCACGATGTGGCCGATCTCCCCCGCCCCGCCGTGGGCGCCGGCCTCCACGCGGCCGTTGATGCCGATGGCGCCCGCGATGCCGGTGCCCAGCGGCACGAACAGGAACCGGTCCACACCGGCCCCGGCGCCGATCCGGCCCTCGGCGAGCCCGCCGGTGCGGACGTCGTGTCCGAGGGCGACGGGCAGGCCGTCGAGCCGTTCGGTGAGCAGCGCGCGCAGCGGCACGTCGGTCCAGCCGAGGTTGGCGGCGTACCGGACGACACCGGCGGCCTCGTCCAGGATGCCGGGCACGGCGACCCCGGCGGCGGCGGGGGCGCAGTCGTACCGGTCGATGCCGACGCGGCGGAGGTCGGCGGCGAAGTCCAGGACGGCGGCGGTCACCGCGTCCGGTCCGCGCTCCCGTCCGGTGGGACGGCGGGCCTGGTACAGCAGCTCGCTGTCCGCCCCGACCAGGGCGGCCTTCATGCCGGTGCCGCCCACATCGAGGGCGATGACGTATTTCACGGGGCCAGTCTCGCCCGAGAGACCACGAAAGGTCTAGTCCAGTTGTCGGTGGACGGACGTCCGCGCCGGTTTCCCGTCACGGGCGCACCCGCCACGACCGGGGCACGTCCGGTCCTGCCGCTGCTCAGTCCCAGCCGCGGCCGGACCGGCCGCGCTTGAGGTCGCTGCGGTGCCGCTTCGTCTTCAGCCGGCGCTCCTTCACGCCGCGGGGAGTGCGACGGGCGCGGCGCGGGGGTGGTGGCGGCGCC
>NZ_BAAHCA010001472.1:0-810 GCF_054776295.1 Streptomyces sparsus | reverse complement strand
CGGCCTCGGCCGGGGAGCGGCCGGCGAGCCAGCTTCCGGCGCTGCCTTCGCCGGCGGGGGCTCCCGAGCCCGGTCCGCCGACGACGATGACCACGTTGGGGTCGCGCCAGACGTGGTCGGCGGCCCGGTCCGAGGTGAGCACGGTGGTGCGTTCCTGCCCGGTGCCCAGCGCCTCGCAGATGACGAAGGTGCGGTGCACGCCGGTGAGCAGCAGGGCGAGTTCGGCGGGTCCGGCGCCGGGCGCGGTCAGGACGGCGACCTTGGTGTGGGCGCGGCAGACGTTCACCGCCCGCCGCAGGGTGCGGCTGTGGGCGACGACGATCCGCGCGTCGTCCCAGGGCATGCCGGCGCGGGCGAAGGCCGCGGCCACCGAGGAGACGGCCGGGACGACCTCCACCTCGAGGCCGTGCTCGGGGGCACGGAGGGTGCGGACGACTCCGAAGAAGCCCGGATCGCCGTCGGCGAGGACCACGGCGGTGCCCCGGTGCTGGGCGATGCGGCGGGCGGCGAGCGGGAGGCTGCCCAGCCGCACCTGCTCGGCGGTGGGCGGCACCTCGGGCAGGGCGAGGTGGTGGGCGGCGCCGGCAACGAGGGTGGCGGCCGACAGCGCTCCCCGGGCGGAACCGGTCAGCGGCGAGCCGTCCCATCCGATCACGGTGACGCGGTCGGCCATCGGCGGGACTCTCCAAGGTGCGTCGCAGGTGGGGCGCGAGTGAGACTACCGGAGCCGTGCGGGGCGCGGCGCCACCCGGGCCGGTGGTGAGCCTTGCCCCAGGCGGAGTTGACGCGCCGCCGGGTCGGCGACCGTCC
>NZ_BAAHCA010001471.1:0-810 GCF_054776295.1 Streptomyces sparsus | reverse complement strand
GCTGGTCGCGTTGGCGGCCGTGCCGCGGCTCACGGGCGGCGAGCACGGGGTGCTCGTGGTCGGCGCCGCCAGGAGCTGGGCGCGCAGTGCCGCGGTGAACGCCGTGAACGCCGTTGTGTCGAAGGCCGCTTCCGCCGCCCGCAGGGTGAGGCGCAGGGTGCCGTCGATCGGCCGGGCGGACAGGAAGAGGTCGGTGCCGAGCGGGGGCGGGGCCAGCTCCGTGTCGCTCTCGTCCCAGGCGAGCGACAGCGGACCGTCGGCGGGCGGCTGAGAAGCCGGAAAGTGCAGGAACGTGAAGAAGAACTGGGCGCCCGCCGGCACGCCGTTGGGCAGCCGTGGCATGTCGGCGTGCCGCGTCCTGGCAGCGGCAGCCGCGTCGGCGACCCGCCGCAGGTCGGCGACGAAACCGGCCGGCTGTCCCACGGCATGTGCGTCGCGCGCGTCTGCGTCCGCTGCCGTCGTCGCTGCGGGACGCACGGCCACGGCCGAGGCGAGCGGGCCGAAGACGCGGTTGACGTCGGGCAGTCCGTGGTCGCGTCCCGACACCGCGAGGCCCAGCAGCAGGTCGCGGCGGCCGGTCAGGGCGGCCAGGGTGCGGTAGTAGGCGGTGAGCACCGGCGCGTAGAGCGTGGTGCCGGCGTCGGTCGCCAGCCGGCGCAGGGCGCTCACCTGCCCGGCGTCCAGGGTGAGTGTGGCGGTCCGGAACAGTGGTGTCCCGTTCGCGCCGGTGGCATCGGCCGGCGCCGTCGCGGTCGTCTGCCCGGCGCGGGGGCGCAGCACGGGCGGTTCGTACGGGTCGCCCGGGAGCGC
>NZ_BAAHCA010001470.1:0-810 GCF_054776295.1 Streptomyces sparsus | reverse complement strand
GGCAGCGGGCGCCGAGGCGGTCAACGCCGAGGCGCCACCCGCCTGGTCGCCTGGGCACTGGCCGGGTCCTCCGGCCACGAGTGGCGGGGGTACCGGCCGCGCAGCTCGGCCCGGACCGCGCGGTAGCCGTCCCGCCAGAACGACTCCAGATCAGCGGTGACCGCAGCCGGCCGGCCCGCGGGCGAAAGCAGGTGGATGAGCAGCGGAACCCGCCCGTCCGCCAGCCGTGGGGTCGCCGTCCAGCCGAACAGCTCCTGCAACCGTGCGGCGAGCACGGGTTGCTCACCGTCGTAGTCGATCCGCACCCGCGAACCGGAAGGCACCTCGACGCGCTCCGGCGCCCACTCGTCCAGACGCGCCGCGGCCCCTCCCGCCCACGGCAACAGTCCGCGCAGCAGCGACACCGTGTCCACCGAGCCCGGCCGCCCACCGGCCAGCCACTCGTCGGCCCGGGCCAGCAGCGCCCGGTCCGACACGTCCGGCCACGGCGCACCCAGTTCCCGGTGCAGGAACGCCATGCGGCGGCGCAACGCGACGGCGGCGGGCGGCCAGTGCAGCAACCCCAGACCCTCCTTGCGGAGCGCGTCGAGCAGTGCCGCCCGTACCTGCGCCGCAGGCGGCGCGGCGCTGTTCCGGGACGACAGCTCCACCGCCCCCAGGCGCGTCACCTCCCGGGCCACCACCGCGCGACGCCCACCGTCCCACCGCACCTCGGTCTGCTCCCGGTACAGGGCGGAGGCCGCCAACCGGGCGGTGGGCTCGTCGATCGGCGCCGCCAGGGTGACCCGCGCGGTGGCCGCGCCCGCCGGC
>NZ_BAAHCA010001469.1:0-811 GCF_054776295.1 Streptomyces sparsus | reverse complement strand
CGTCCCCCGTCGTCCGGTCCGGACGCCGCCGGGCGGGCCGGCTCGGCGGCGTCCTCCTCGGCGGCCTCCCGCCGGACCGTCACGACCCGCTGACCGAGGGTGACCAGGCTGCCGACCGCCACCACCCACAGGGCGACGGGCAGCAGGATCTCGATGTACGGCACGCCGAAGACGCTGAAGCCGGCCAGACCGGTCAGCACCAGGGTGATCACCAGGCGCTCGGCGCGTTCGACGAGGCCGTTGACCCTGACCGGCAGCCCGATGCTCTCGCCGCGCGCCTTGGTGTAGGAGACGATCTGCCCGCTCGCCAGGCAGAACAGGGTGACCGCGCAGAGCGCCACGTTGTCGCCGCGGCCGGCGTACCACAGGGCGATGCCGCCGAAGACCGCCGCGTCGGCCACCCGGTCCAGTGTCGAGTCCAGGAACGCGCCCCAGCGGCTGGACTTGCCCGACTGCCGGGCCATCGTGCCGTCCACCAGGTCGGAGAACACGAAGAGGGTGATCGTCACCGTGCCCCAGAAGAAGTGCCCCTGGGGGTAGAAGACCAGGGCGCCCGCGACCACACCCCCGGTGCCGACGAGGGTGACGGCGTCCGGGCTGACTCCCAGCCGCAGCAGCAGAGCGGCGAAGGGGGTGAGGACACGCGTGAAGAAGGCACGCGCGTACTTGTTCAGCATGGCCGTCCCGGGGGTCGATACGAGCCGGGTGGTGATGGTCCACCGGCCGGCCCATCGTAGCCAGCGGCCGGCGCGGGTTCGCGGACGGCACGGTCGCCGGTGCTCCCGGGCGGTCGGCGGCGGGCCCGCCGGGG
>NZ_BAAHCA010001468.1:0-811 GCF_054776295.1 Streptomyces sparsus | reverse complement strand
CGGCGCGGACTTCGCGGCCCAGGCCCAGTCACTGGGCGCCGCCGCGATCCTCACCGACCCGGCCGCCGACGAGCGCGCCGCCGCCACCGGACTGCCGGTGCTGGCGGTCCCCGACCCCCGCAGCCGGATGGGGGAACTGGCCGTCACCATCTACGGTGATCCGGGCCAGGACCTCCTCCAGATCGGCATCACCGGAACGTCCGGCAAGACGACGACCGCCTACCTCATCGACGGCGGGCTGCGGGCCGCCGCCAAGGAGGGCCAGCTCACCGGGCTGATCGGCACCGTCGAGTCGCGGATCGGGGACGTGCGGCTCAAGTCCGAGCGCACCACGCCGGAGGCCACCGAACTCCAGGCCCTGTTCGCGGTCATGCGCGAACGCCAGGTCACCGCCGTCACCATGGAGGTCTCCAGCCACGCGCTGGTCCTGGGCCGGGTCGACGGCTGCGTCTTCGACGTCGCCGTCTTCAACAACCTCAGCCCCGAGCACCTCGACTTCCACACGGACATGGACGACTACTTCCAGGCCAAGGCGCGGCTCTTCAGCCGGGCCCGCTCCCGGGCCGGTGTGGTCAACATCGACGACGAGTGGGGCCAGCGGCTGGTACGGGAGTCCGAGGTCCCCGTCACCACCTTCTCCGCCGAGGGCCACCCGGACGCCCACTGGCGCGCGCGGGACGTCACCGTCGGCCCGCTCGGCTCCACGTTCACCGCCGTCGGCCCCGGCGGGGTGACGGTCCGGGCCGCCGCGCCGCTGCCCGGCCCGTTCAACGTCTCCAACGCGCTCGCCGCGCTCACCGCCCTCGTCACC
>NZ_BAAHCA010001467.1:0-812 GCF_054776295.1 Streptomyces sparsus | reverse complement strand
CCAGTACCGGGTGGCCGCGCAGCCACCAGGCGGTGTAGGGGCGGACGCTCTCCGTGGTGCCGTCGGGCAGCAGCACCCGCAGCGGGGTGGTGAGGGCGTCGCGCAGCGGCGGCTGCGCCAGCATGGCCAGCGCCTGCGGCCAGCGGTCGTCGTCGACGAGGTCCAGGTCGCGTACCGCGAGCAGTTCGCCGGCCACCGGGGGCACCGGCGTCTCGGGCAGCGTGTCGAGCACGTCCTCGCACCACACGTCGACCGCGTCCAGCAGGCCGGCGTCGTCCGGCTCGGCGAAGTCGCCCTCGCGCGGCTCCAGTTCGTCCGGGTCGAGGACGACGTCCTGGGCCCGGACGAGGGTGAGGCGGTCCAGCACGCCCACGGCGGTCAGCGGCTGCTCACCCCAGCGTTCGGCCAGCTCCGCGTCGCACGCGGCGAGTTCACCCTCCCGGATGACCTGCTCCAGGGCGCTTCCGGGATAGACGAGTTCACCGGCCGGCGCGGGTTCACCGTCCTCGTCGGGGAGAGCGAGCGCGCCCAGCCAGGGTTCGTCACCGGGGGCCAGCCCTGCGTCCCGGACCAGCGTGAGCACGGTCTCCACCAGTTCGTCCGGGTCGAGCGGGCCGGCGGCGGGGTCGTCGTCCAGTCCGTCGTCCCAGCGCTCCTCGGCCTCCATCGAGGTGGCGACCGCGGTGCGGACCTGCGGCGTGGTCAGTACCGCGCGCGGGGTCGCGGGTACCGCGCCGAGCTTCTCCAGCAGCGGGTGCGCGGCCTCGGCGTGCGCCACCTTCAGGCCCAGCCGGGCGAGCAGCCGGGCCGCC
>NZ_BAAHCA010001466.1:0-812 GCF_054776295.1 Streptomyces sparsus | reverse complement strand
GGTCGGTTGTCGTACACGTTCGGTTTGGAGGGGCCGGCGGTGACGGTGGATACGGCGTGTTCGGCGTCGTTGGTGGCGTTGCATCTGGCGGTGCGGTCGTTGCGGTCGGGTGAGTGTGATCTGGCGTTGGCTGGTGGGGTGACGGTGATGTCGACGCCGGGGTTGTTCGTGGATTTCAGTCGGCAGCGTGGGTTGGCGGCGGATGGGCGGTGCAAGGCGTTCGCGGAGGGAGCGGATGGTACGGGGTTCTCCGAGGGCGGCGGTTTGCTGTTGGTGGAGCGGTTGTCGGATGCGCGCCGTCATGGTCACAGGGTGTTGGCGGTGGTGCGGGGGAGTGCGGTCAATCAGGACGGTGCGTCGAATGGGTTGAGTGCGCCGAATGGTCCGTCGCAGCAGCGGGTGATTCGTGCGGCGTTGGCGGATGCGGGGGTGTCTGCGGGGGATGTGGATGCGGTGGAGGCGCATGGGACGGGGACGCGGTTGGGTGATCCGATTGAGGCGCAGGCGTTGTTGGCGACGTATGGGCAGGAGCGTTCGGGTGATCGGCCGTTGTGGTTGGGGTCGGTGAAGTCGAATGTGGGTCACACGCAGGCGGGTGCGGGTGTGGCGGGTGTGATGAAGATGGTGTTGGCGATGGAGCGGGGGGTGTTGCCGGCGTCGTTGCATGTGGATGAGCCGTCGTCGCATGTGGATTGGGCCTCGGGTGCGGTGGAGGTGCTGGACCGCTCCAGGGAGTGGCCGATGGCGGAGGGTCGTCCGCGGCGGGCTGGGGTGTCCTCGTTCGGTATCAGCGGGACCAATGCCCACGTCAT
>NZ_BAAHCA010001465.1:0-813 GCF_054776295.1 Streptomyces sparsus | reverse complement strand
CGGCCGCGCGCCGGGTCAGCTCCGCCGTCGGCAGGGGTCCGTCGGCGGCCAGCAGCACGGCGTTGCCGAAGCGCTTGCCGCGCAGCACCGCCGGGTCCGAGACCAGGGCCAGCTCCGGGAAGGCGTCCCGCACGGTGGCGGTCTGGGCCCGCAGGTGCGCCAGGGGCGGTCCGTCGGCGAGGTTGGCGGTGTACCAGCCACCGGGGCCCAGCACGCGCCGCACCTCGGTGAGGAACTCCGCGCTGCCCAGGTGGGCGGGGGTCCGGGCGCCGGCGAAGACGTCGGCGACGACCAGGTCGGCCCAGTCGTCGCCGATCCTGGCCAGTCCGGCCCGGGCGTCGGTGCCGCGCACCCGTATGCGCCAGCCCTCCGCTAGCGGCAGCCGCTCGCGCACGAACCGGGTGAGCGCGAGGTCCAGTTCGATGACCTGCTGCGTGGAGCGCGGCCGGGTGGCGGCGGTGTAGCGGGCCAGCGTCATCGCGCCGCCGCCCAGGTGCAGCACCCTCACCGGGCGGCCGGGCGGTGCGAGCAGGTCGATGACGTGGCCGATGCGGCGCTGGTACGAGAAGTCGAGGTGGGCCGGGTCGGCCAGGTCCACGTGGGACTGCGGGGCACCGTCCAGCAGCAGCTGCCAGCCCTGCGGCCGGTCAGGGTCGGGCACCAGCTCGGCGAGTCCTCCGCCGACCTGTTCGGCTGCCGCCTCCCGCGCCTGCCGGCCGGCGGCAGGTCGTCGCTGTCTGCCCATGCCCGCCAGTATCCCCCGGTGCGGGCGGCCGCCCCCCGGCGGGGACCGTCACCAGCGGTCGAGCGCCT
>NZ_BAAHCA010001464.1:0-813 GCF_054776295.1 Streptomyces sparsus | reverse complement strand
GGGCGAAGCCGCGCAGCGCCAGATCGACCACCCTGCTGGACGTGGTGAGGTCCGGGTCGCCCAGCAGCGCCGCGACCAGCGGCCTCAGCAGCGCCTCCACCGTCCGGCCGGGCACCCCGCGGGCACCGAGCGCGCGCTCGGCCGGCAGCTCCGCCCTGGTGTGCAACCGCGCCACCGGAGTGCTGCCCAGCCGGGCCAACTGGCCTCGGAGCCGAGCGGCGTCCACCGCGTGCGCGAGGGCGCGTGCGGTGTGTCGTGCGCCCCCTGTGACCCCGCTCGGGCGGAGGGTCCGGGCGCTGCTGACCCGTATCGACCGGTCACCGCTGCGGACCACCGCCCCGGGGGAGAACGGGCGCAGCGCCAGCGACTCCAGCCCGTGGCAGCGGGCCAGCTCCGGCCAGTCCTGGCAGAACAGCTGGGCGCCGTGGTCGAGCAGGTAGCCGTCCGTCCGGTCGGTCGCCAGCCGGCCGCCGATCCGGTCGGCGGCCTCCAGCACCGTGACGGCCACGCCGGCGTTGCTCAGATGGTGGGCGGCGGCGAGACCGGCGAGTCCGGCCCCGATGATCACCACGTCAGCGGTGTCCGTGCGACGTATGGGTGCGGTGCTGGGCACATGCCCTCCCCGAGATGAATACCCGATGCCGGTCTGATCCGTTCAGCCCGTGCGACCAAATCTCACGTGCGACACGACCCTACGAAGGTACGGGCTCCAGGGCAGTCGCGCACCGGCAGAGCACGGTCGCACAGTGGTCGCACGGCGCCGGAGCCGTACCGCCGGTGCTGCGCCGTCCCGCCGGCGCGCCCGCGCGCCCC
>NZ_BAAHCA010001463.1:0-814 GCF_054776295.1 Streptomyces sparsus | reverse complement strand
CGCAGCCAGGCGGTGAGCAGTTCGTTGCGGAGCACCAGCGCGGACCGGCCCTCGCGGGGCCCGGTCGCGGGATGGTGCCGTGCCTCCACCTCGGGGCAGTGCACGACGCCCCAGCCGCGGGCGGCGAGGTCGTAGGCGAGCAGGGTCTCCTCGGCGCCGAAGAACAGCAGCGGATGGAAACCGCCGGCCTCCATGAAGGCCCTGCGGCGCACGACGGCGGCGCAGCCCAGGAAACCGAGCACCTGCCGCCCCGGAAGGTCGGCCGGGCGGGGGAGCGGGGTGCGGGCCAGAACCTCGTTCAACGGGTCGTCGGCGCCGTCCGGGCCGACCCGGGTGCTCGCGGCGAGCAGGCCCAGCCGTTCGTGGCCGTCGAACAGCCGGGCGGCGGTCGCCAGCGAGCCGGGCGCCCACCAGGAGTCGTCGTCGCAGAACGCGACGTACGGCGTGCCGAGCGCCGCCACCCCGTGGTTGCGGGCGACGGCCCCGAGGTTGCGCCCCGGGGAGAGCAGCCGCACCTGCGGGAACCGCCGCGTGACGAGGTCCCCGGTGCCGTCGGTGGAGCCGTTGTCGACGACGACCACGGGCGGACGTTCGGGGAGCCCGGTCAGGCGGCGCAGCGTCTCGGCGAGTCGGTCGGCGCGGTTCCTGGTGGCGATCACCACGCCGACGGGCGGGCCGGTCGGTGACGCGGATGTCATCGGGGTCCTCCGGGGAGCAGCAGCGGTCGCAGGGCGGTCAGGACGTCGTCGGTGGTGAGGCGCAGCAGCAGCGGGTCGGGCCGGCTGCCGTGCGGGTCGCCGCGCGGGCCCGGCGG
>NZ_BAAHCA010001462.1:0-814 GCF_054776295.1 Streptomyces sparsus | reverse complement strand
CCCCCCGGGCAGGCCGCCGACGGAGCGCCCGGGCCGCTGCCCGCGCTGGGTGAACTCGCCCAGGCGGTCGGCTCCTGGCTGACGGGCGCACTCGTCATAGTGCTGATCGCCACCGGCCGCCGGGCCTACCGGGACGCCGGCGCCCGCCGCACCATCGGCATCCTGTGGGACGTGGGCACGTTCTGGCCGCGCGCCGCCCACCCCTTCGCGCCGCCCTGCTACGCGGAACGGGCGGTCCCCGACCTCAGCTGGCGGATCAGCTCCTGGGTCGAACTCACCGGCGGACGCCTGGTGCTGTCCGGCCACTCGCAGGGCAGCGTGCTGGCCGCCGCGGCCGTCTGGCAGCTGGACCCGGTGACGCGCAACCGGGTAGCCCTGCTCACCTACGGGTCACCGCTGGAACGCCTCTACGGCCGCTGGTTCCCCGCCTGCTTCGGCCCGACGGCACTGCGCGCGCTGCACCGGGAACTCGACTGCTGGCGCAACCTGTGGCGGGCCACCGACCCCATCGGCGGCCCGGTCCGCGTCCGTGCCGAGCTCGGCCCGCCCGTGGACTGCGGCCCCCTCAAGGACCCCGTGCAGTACGGCCGTTCGCTGCGGCACCCGCTGCCCGCTCCCATCTCTGGACACGGGGACTACCAGCTCGATCCGGCCTTCGCCGACGAACGCGGCGGCCTGCTGAGGAGGCTGCTGGAACGTGACGACCGGGTGGTCCCCACCCAGCCGACGGCGTCATCCGTAGCGGCCGGCCAGCCCACCGGCGACACGCCTGCCGGGCCCGCCCCGGCACCCGCCCCCGGGGGACGGCCGGCCG
>NZ_BAAHCA010001461.1:0-819 GCF_054776295.1 Streptomyces sparsus | reverse complement strand
ACCCGGTCCCCGCGGTCGTGCCGGCTGCGGGTCTCCTCCGACAGACGTGGCCGGCGTGCGTTTGGTTGCCCGTCGGCCCGGCGCGGGCGGGGCGCTGGCGGGACGGCGGCCCGGGGGTCCTCCACCTGGTCACCGTCAACACGATCACCGCCGTCACCCGTCCCTCGGTGCCGCGCGAGCACACCGCGACGTTCCCGGCCGGGAGCGGACCGACGGATTCCGGCCAGAATTCGCCCGCCGGGCGAGCGGCCGACGACTGTCGCTCCGGTCCCGCCCGACGGGACCGAACCGACATTCGGTGTCACCTGGGCGACACCTCGGTGACATACCCGGTCACAATGCACACCCAAGAGTGTGTGAACTCGACCACATGTGAGCACGCGGCTGTATCTCCCCAGCCAATCAAGATCATTGAATGGCGGGCGGGGGACGGAATGTCAGTCACGGGTGCGAGGATGCGGCTACGGTCTGGCGCAAGGTGGACGAACCGGGAGGGGCCGATGCCGAACCAGATCCGGCTCACTGTGCGTGGCCCGCGCTGCGGTCCGCAACAGGCCGGAGCAGAGTGCGACGTGATGGTCACCGCCCCGCCCGGGACCGTGCTCGCCGCGGTGACGGGCGGCCTGGCCACGGCGCTCGCCGCCGCCTCCGGCGTCCCGGCCGCCCCCGGGGACCCGGTCTCCGTCTACTTCGGCCCGCAGCGGCTGGACCCGCAGCGCCAGATGGTCGGTGAACCACCCCTGGTGGACGGCGCGGTCGTCTCGCTGCACGCCCCGGGGGAGCTGCCCGCGACGCCGGTGCCCGACGGCGTCCGGCTCG
>NZ_BAAHCA010001460.1:0-821 GCF_054776295.1 Streptomyces sparsus | reverse complement strand
CCTGGCCGTGACGGGTCGTCGCCGGGCGGCGGCGGTGGCGGCCGGGCTGTGGCTGGCGGGCACCGCGGAGTTCGCCGCGGCCCGCATCCTGCCGGGCCCCCGGACCGCCCGGGAGGTGCTGACCATGGCGGCGACCAGTGTGGTGATCCCGCCGCTCGCGGTGCAGCACCGGCTGCGCGGCGGACTGCGGTACCGGGACGCGCCGGCGTGGAGTGACCGATGATCCCGGTGCGTGCCGTCCTCTTCGACCGGGACGACACGCTGATCCAGGACCGTCCGGCCAATCGGGACCCGGAGCTGGTGCGGGCGATGCCGGGCGCTCGGGAGGCGCTGCGCCGGCTCCGGGCCCACGGGGTGCGCCTGGGGGTGATCACCAACCAGCCGGTGGTCGACGAGGGGCTGGTGCACTGGGAGGAGCTGCTCCTGGTGCACGACCGGGTCGAGGAGCTGCTCGGCCGGTTCGACATGTGGTGCGTCTGCCCGCACCGCCGGGACGCCGGCTGCGGCTGCCGCAAGCCGGCACCCGGCCTGGTGCACCGGTCCGCGCTCGGCCTGGGGGTGCAGCCGCGGCACTGCGTCGTCATCGGTGACATCGGCAGCGACATGGCCGCGGCGGAGGCGGCGGGCGCGCGCGGCGTGCTGGTGCCCACGCCCCGCACCCGTCCCGAGGAGATCGATCGGGCGCCGGTGGTGGCCGCCGACCTGCTGGACGCCACCGAGAAGGTGCTGGGAGGGCAGACGTGAGGGCGCTGGTCGCACGGCTCGACAGCTTCGGTGACGTGCTCCTGGCCGGGCCGGCGGTCCGGGCGGTGGCGGCCGCC
>NZ_BAAHCA010001459.1:0-821 GCF_054776295.1 Streptomyces sparsus | reverse complement strand
GGCCGGCCGGACGCTGAGGACCGCCCGGCGACGGGGCCGGCCGGCTGCGCAGGACCGTGGACGGCGGGTCGGCCGGTGGGGCCCGTACACCCTGCGGCGGTGTCGGCGAACGCTTTCACGGTTCGTCGTCCCGGCGGCACGGGCGGCCCGATCACGTAGGCTCGGCGAATGGCGAAGTACTTCGACGTGCACCCCGACAATCCTCAGCGGCGCACCATCAGCAACGTGGCCGACAGCATCCGCTCCGGGGCGCTCGTCGCGTACCCGACCGACTCATGTTTCGCGCTGGGATGCCAGTTGGGCAACCGGGAGGGTCTCAGCCGGATCCGGTCGATCCGCAACCTCGACGAGCGGCACCACTTCACCCTCGTGTGCCAGGACTTCGCACAGCTGGGCCAGTTCGTGCATCTCGACAACGACGTCTTCCGCGCGATCAAGGCGGCGACCCCCGGCAGTTACACCTTCATCCTGCCCGCGACGAAGGAAGTGCCGCGGCAGCTGCTGCACCCGAAGAAGAAGACGGTCGGGGTGCGGATCCCGGACCATGTCGTCACCCAGGCGCTGCTGGCCGAACTCGGTGAGCCGCTGCTGTCGAGCACGCTGCTGCTCCCCGACGAGGAGGAGCCGTTGACGCAGGGGTGGGAGATCAAGGAGCGGCTGGACCACGTCGTGGACGCCGTGCTCGACTCCGGCGACTGCGGTACCGAGCCGACCACCGTCATCGACTTCTCCGGCGGAGAGGCCGAGATCGTGCGGCGCGGGGCCGGCGACACCGACCGCTTCGAGTGAACTCCCCGCCGTCCCGCCCGGCGAGGGCGAGC
>NZ_BAAHCA010001458.1:0-821 GCF_054776295.1 Streptomyces sparsus | reverse complement strand
CGTGGACCGGTGCCGCCCGGGCCCGGTGTGCCCGCCCACCCCTGACGGGACGGCACCCGACGAGCCCACCCGGGGCGTGCGGCGTCCGGCCCGGTCGTCCGGCGCACTCCCCGGGCGCACTCGTCGGCGCGCACCCGTACGGATGTCCCGTGCGCACCCGTCCAGATGTTCGGGCACCGGCACAAGGAATCGGCGCTGCCCTATACGCTGGCCCATATGACGCGTGCAGAGCAGCAACCGGTTGTGACCCCCACCTCCGACGCCCTGGCCGCTGACTCCCGCGAGCGCGCCCTGCCGGCGTTGCTCAGCCATGCGCCGCTGCGGCGGCTGTGGAGTGCCCAGTGCGTCAGCGGCATCGGCGACGCCCTGGCCCTGCTGGTACTCGTACTGCTGGCGCTCCAGACCACGCTCGGCGTCGCGCTCACCGGCGGTGAACCGGTGTTCGGCAGCGGCTACCGCGGGGTGGCGCTGGCCGTCGCCGCGGTCTTCGTCACCCGGACGCTGGCCACGCTGCTGTTCGGCGCGGTCCTGCTCGGACCGCTGTCCTCACTGGTCGCACCGGGCAACGCCCTCGACCGGCGATGGACGATGATCGGCGCGGACGGCGTCCGTGCCCTGCTGCTGATCATCGCGCCGCTGTGGATCAACTGGACCCCGGGCAACGCCTACGCCCTGATCCTCGTCACGGTGTTCGTCGTCGGCGTCGCCGAACGCTTCTGGACGGTCGCCAAGGACAGCGCCGCGCCGGCCCTGCTCCCGGCGCCCCCGCTGGAGGGCGCCGCCGTCCGCCCGCTGCCCGACCACCGCGAGGCACTGCGCCG
>NZ_BAAHCA010001457.1:0-822 GCF_054776295.1 Streptomyces sparsus | reverse complement strand
CGGGCAGCCACCCGCCGTCACGGCGCCACGACTGGCCCGGGCGCTGGCACGGTGGCGCGGACCCGCCTACGCCGACTTCGCCGACGAGCCCTGGACACGTGCCGAACGCTCCCGGCTCACCGAGCTGCGGCTGCACGCCGTGGAGCGCCGCGCGGAGGCCCAACTCACGCTGGGTCTCGCAGCCGAGGCGGTACCGACGCTCGACGCGCACGTCAGCGAGCACCCCTGGCGGGAGGACGCCTGGCACCTGCTGGCCCTCGCGCTCTACCGGACCGGCCGCCAGGCCGACGCGCTCACCGTCCTACGCCGGGCGCGCGCCCTGCTCAGCGAACAGCTGGGAGTCGACCCCGGCCCGCGGCTGCGCCGCCTCGAGGCGGACATCCTCCACCAGGACCGCCACCTCGACGCGGCGCCCACCGCCGAACACGTCTGGGCCCGGGCAGCCGCCGCCTACGACCGCGCCGTGCCGCCGACCGCCCGCGCCCGCCTGGAGTCGACGGTCGGCCTGCTGCGCAACCTCGCCGTGACCGGTGGCAGCGGACTGGAGGCGGTCCGGCACCACCGTGTGGCGGCGGTGACCGCGGCCGAACAACTCGGTGATCCCGAACTCACCGCCCGGGTCATCGGCAGGTACGACGTCCCGGCCATCTGGACCCGGTCGGACGATCCCGAACAGGCCGCGCAGCTCGTCGCCGCGGCCGAGCGCACGCTCAGCACCCTCACCCCCGGCCGGAACGACGCCGCCCGGGCCCGGCTGCTGACCACGATCGCCCTGGAGTCACGCGGCTCCCCGTCCACCGGCTCCCCGTCGGCCGGTCACTC
>NZ_BAAHCA010001456.1:0-827 GCF_054776295.1 Streptomyces sparsus | reverse complement strand
CCCGGAGCCGGGGGCGCCGGCGCGCTCGCCGGTGGTGTGCGCCGCGGCGGCGGCCAGCCGGTCGCCGAGCCTGGTCGCGTAGGCCATCCAGAACGCCTGCCGGAACGTCTTCGTCCGCTTGCGTCCGGCGGCGCGCTGATCGGCTTCCGCCCGGGTCAGCGCGGAGGCGCCCTGCACCAGCAGCGAGGCGTGCAGCACCTCCACCGACTCCAGGTCGGCGGGGTAGCCGATCACGGTGGAGAAGCCGAGTTCGCCGTTCCACACCGCCTGGCACCGGTTCGCCGACGCCAGCGCGTCCAGCAGGATCGCCTTGGCCGTCTCGTAGGGCGCGTCCACCCCGATCCGGCAGGCGGCGGGCACGTCCGGGGACCGGCCGTCGTCGGCGAGCAGGGCCTCGGCGACGCTGTGCCGGGCGGCCAGCTCCTGCGCCTTGGCGCTGAGCGCCTCGGCCTCCTGCGGGTAGTCGGTCGCCTCGGCCTTGGCGAGCAGCGCGCGGATCCGGGTGAGCATGCGCGGTTCACCCGCCACCGGTGCGGCGGTGTGCGCGGCGTCCCCCGGCACGGGCCCGACGGGTTCGACCGGTGGCAGGGCCAGCAGCAGCCGCAGCAGCTCCAGGACGGACGTGGCGAGCGCGAAGCGGTCCGCGGACTCCCGCCGGGCGAGCGCCTCCGCGTAGTCCGCGTCCCGCGACCACCACACCTCGCCGACGCCCAGCGCGTCGAGCTGGGCCTGCCAGCGCGGGTCGAGACGCCCGTAGCGCCGGCCCTCGGCGGTGACCAGGTCGACGGTCAGCCGCACGTGGCGTGCGTCGAGGTCGCGCCGGACGA
>NZ_BAAHCA010001455.1:0-828 GCF_054776295.1 Streptomyces sparsus | reverse complement strand
GGCCGCCACCGCGGCACTCAGCCTCGGGACGCCGTACGTCCCCCTCCCCGCACTGCCCGCCGCACTGCTGGGCGGCGATGGCCTGGCCGGCGTGGTCGTCACCGAACTCCGCCTGCCCCGGCTGGTGTTGGCGCTGATCGCCGGCGCCTGCCTGGGCGCGGCGGGCCTGGTGCTCCAGGAAGCCCTGCGCAACCAGCTGGCGGTGCCCGAGATGCTCGGCGTCTCCTCCGGGGCGGCGCTGGGTGTCGCCGCGCCACTCGTGCTCGCCGTCTCGGTACCGGCGCTGCTCCACCCGCTGCTCGCGCTCGGCGGCGCGGCGCTCGGCGGCACCCTCACGCTGCTCGCCGCCGGGATCGGACGAAGCCCGTCCGCGGTACTGCTCACCGGGGCGGCGGTCGCCGCGGCCCTCCAGTCCGCCCTGCTGGTGATGATGGTGCTCGCCGACCAACTGGACCTCCAGCTCATCTACCGCTACCTGCTCGGTTCGCTGTCCGGGCGCACCTGGGACGACGTGAGCGGCCTGTGGCCGTGGCTGCTGGTCGCGGTGCCGGCGCTGGTGCTGTGCGCGCCGGTGCTCGCCGTGCTCCGCCTCGGCGACGAGGACGCGCAGGCGCTCGGCGTCCGGCCGCACCGTGCCAGGTTCGCCGCGCTCGCCGTCTCCGTGGTGCTGATCGCCCCGGTGGTGGCGGTGTGCGGACCGGTGGCGTGGGTCGGCTTTCTCGCCCCGCAACTGGCCCGGCGGCTCGACCCCGGTGGCGACGCGGTGCGCTGGCTGCCGTGGTCGGCGTGCTGGGGCGCGACGGTGGTGGCCGTGGCGGACCTGCCGGC
>NZ_BAAHCA010001454.1:0-829 GCF_054776295.1 Streptomyces sparsus | reverse complement strand
GGGCTCGCCCCGGACCGGCTCACCGACCTCGCCGAGGCCGTCGCCGCCGCGGTCCGCCCGGTCACCGGC
Organism: Streptomyces sparsus; assembly: GCF_054776295.1. NCBI lineage: Bacteria > Bacillati > Actinomycetota > Actinomycetes > Kitasatosporales > Streptomycetaceae > Streptomyces > Streptomyces sparsus. Next base: position 760 of record NZ_BAAHCA010001454.1, on the reverse strand, counting down.
GGGCGCCACGGCTGACGCGGCCGGGCACGAGAGGGACCGGGTGCGGGAGGAGAACGAACGGGACGGGCCCGGCGGCGACTCAGATCTTGCGGAAGTCCCAGGAGACGATCGACCGCGGGGTCAGCCGCAGCCACCCGTGCCGCTCGTCGTGCGGCATCTGCTCCAGGCCGAAGTACTTGGCAGCGAACAGCCGCTCCGGCTCCTCCAGTTCGGGGCACGCCTCACCCGTCCGCGGCAGTTCGCCGACGGCCACCGCCTCCCCGGAGAGCTCCGCGCCGCGCAGTTCGGCGTACTCGGTCCCGTCGTCGACGACCACGGCCGTGCGCGGGTCGGCCCGCAGTTGCGCCCAGCGCTTGCTGCGGACCAGGGAGTACAACCACAGCGACGTGCCGTCCCAGCAGAACCACAGGGCACCCACGTGCGGGCTGCCGTCGGTACCCACCGTCGCCACCCGGCAGGTGCGCTGGGTCGTCAGGAAGGCGTCCACCTCCTGCGGCGTCATCATGATCCGGCGGCCCCGCCGCTGCCCTGCCCCTGCCATCGACCGTCCTCCGCCTCCGCGGCCACGCCGCACACCACGCGACGACCGCACCCTGCTCGTGCCCGGTCGCCCGCCGTCGGTGATCCCCGCAGCCGACCGGTCCGGGAAGCATGGCTGCTCGTCGCCAGGGACGCAACGCCCATCGGTCCGCATCCGCCACCGGACCGTCATAGCGCCGGCCGGGCGCACGCCCGTCGGCGCCGGGGTGCCCTCGGTCGC
>NZ_BAAHCA010001453.1:0-830 GCF_054776295.1 Streptomyces sparsus | reverse complement strand
CTCCGACTCGGGCGGCTCCGACTCGGGCGGTTCCGGCGGCGGCCCGGACTCCGGCGGCTCGGACCCCGGCGGCTCGACGGCTTGTTCGCACTCGGGCGGCACCTCGACGACCGGTACGACCGGCACCGGCGGCAGCACCGGCGGCTCCGGCGGGTCGGACTCGGGCGCGGAGCGCCCCGCCGCGTCCGGCAAGATCGTCGACGGCACCCTCGACTGGGGGGTGAAGAAGTCCTTCCGCAGCTACGTCACCGGACCGATCGGCGGCGGCACGGTGGAGACCGGCAGCGGCGCCGAGGTCAACGGCGGCGGCTACCGCTTCCCCGACGGTACCGGCAGCTTCGACGCCGAGGCCCCCGCACTGGAGACGGCCTTCAAGGGCAGCGTGCGCTTCCTCGCCCACAAGGAGGGCGGCGCGTACGCGCTGGACCTGAAGCTGTCCGAGCTGCGGGTCACCGCGGGCGGCGGCAAGGGCTCGCTGGTCGCCGACGTCTCCAGCAAGGACCGGGAGAGCGGCAAGGTGAGCACCTACGACGACCTGACCCTGGCCACCCTCACCCTCTCCGGCAAGACGCTGGGCGGTCAGGGCGCCAAGAAGGGCGTCGTCACCCTCACCGACGTGCCGGCGGCGCTCACCACCGCGGGCGCCAAGGCGTTCGGCGGCTTCTACCGGTCGGGGGAGGCGCTGGACCCGGTGAGTGTCGCGATCTCCCTGGACAAGGACGCCACCCTGCCGTCCGGCACCTCCGGCGGCTCCACCACGGGTGGGTCCGGCGGCGCGGACGCCGGCACCACCGGCGCCGGCACCACCGGCTCGTCCGGTGCCGGGACCG
>NZ_BAAHCA010001452.1:0-831 GCF_054776295.1 Streptomyces sparsus | reverse complement strand
CGGCGCCGGACGGTTGCGGCACTCGCCGCGGCCGCCCTGCTCGCCACCGGAGCGACGGCGTGCAGCAGCGGCGACAGCACCGGCGACGGCTCCGACCGCGACAGCGTCGCGGAGGTCTCCGGCACCGCCGACACCAAGCAGGCCACCGTGCTGGACCGGCCGTTCGAGAAGCCCGACCTGGTCCTCACCGACACCGAGGGCGAGGAGTACGACTTCATCGAGCAGACCGACGGCAAGCCCACGCTGATCTACTTCGGCTACACCAACTGCCCCGACGTCTGCCCGCTGACGATGAGCAACATCGCCCTGGCCAAGGAGGAACTTCCGAAGGCGGACCAGGAGAAGCTGGAGGTCGTCTTCGTCACCAGCGACCCCGAGCGGGACACCCCCGAGGAACTCGGCGCCTGGCTCAAGGGCGCCGCGCCCGGCAGCGTCGGACTCACCGGCGACTTCCCGACGATCCAGGCCGGCGCCCGCACGCTGGGCATCGCCATCGAGCCGTCCGAGGTCAAGAAGAACGGCGAGGTCGTCTCCAGCCACGGCTCCCAGGTGCTGTTCTTCTCACCGAAGGACAACAAGGCGCACGTGCTCTACACCGAGGGCGTGACCGCGGAGACCTTCGCCGCTGACTTCCCCAAGCTGATCAAGGGGGAGAAGCCGTGACCCGCACCGCGCGGTGGCCGGCGGGACCGGTCGCGCTCGCCGTGGTGGGCGTCCTGGCCCTGGGCGGCTGCGCCTCCCAGGACTCCGGCTCGGAAGCGGGCACCGGATCGGAGACGGCCAAGGGCGCCGACGCCGGGCAGAGCGCCGGCGGGTCGGCGTCCGCGCCGG
>NZ_BAAHCA010001451.1:0-833 GCF_054776295.1 Streptomyces sparsus | reverse complement strand
GCGCTCACGAACCACCTCCCGTGGACGGGAGACGTCAGGATGCCAGCTTTCCGGCGCCTGCGACCTGCGGTTCGCCGCTCGGGGCGCGGTGTTCGGGGTGACGCCGGCGAGGCTGGGTGTGGTCTATCCGCCGTCCTCGACCCGGCGGCTGGCCACCCTCGTCGGCCCGTCCGCGGCCAAGCACCTGCTGTTCTCGGCCGAGCTGATCGACGCGGACCGCGCGCTGCGCGTGGGGCTGGTGGACGAGGTGCTGCCGGACGACGACGCGCTGGACGCCCGGGTCGCGGAGTTCACCCGGACGCTGGGCACCCGCTCGCTGCTGACCCAGACCGCGGCGAAGGAGTTCGTCGACGGTCCGGTGGATCCGGACCGGGCGGCGCACTGGGTACGGCAGGCCCGCGCGAGCGGCGAGGCGGCCGAGGGCGCCGCGGCGTTCCTCGAACGCCGCCCGGCCCGCTTCACCTGGTCCGGCTGACGGGCGCTGCGGGTCCGCGGCAGGAGATCCGGCCCGCCCCCTTCCGACACTAAGCGACCGATCAGTAACCTCATCCCATGACCTCACTCCACGAGCGCGCCGGCCGCCGCTGCCACAACGTCGTGAACCCGCTGCACTCGGCCGTGTACTTCTCCCCCGACCTCACCGACGAGTTCGCCGCCCTGGGCGTCGACGACCCGTCGGCGGTCTACTTCGCCGGCCGGGCGGCGGCGCTGGGCCCGGTCGGGCCGGGAACCGTCACCGCCACCTTCTACAGCTTCAGCCACACGCTGATCAGCCGCTGCGTGCCCCAGGTGTGGCGGACCGCGCCGCCGGAGGCCGCGCTCGCCGCGCGGCT
>NZ_BAAHCA010001450.1:0-833 GCF_054776295.1 Streptomyces sparsus | reverse complement strand
GCGCCGCTGATCGCCGCGGTGGGCTGGATGGTCTCCGGCGCGCACGGCCCGCTCGAGCGGCGCAGCCCGGTGCAGGTGCCCGCGTTCGTCGCGGAGGAGAGCGCCACCCGCGACCAGCCTCGCACCCTCGTGCTCAACGGCGGCACCGGCAGCGAGGTCCGCTACACCCTGGTCCGCGGTTCCGGCGCCCGGCTCGGCGACGGTGACCTCGCCCGCGCCGCCGGCGACGACAGCCGGCTCGACGGTGTCGTCGCCAACCTCATCGCCGGGTCCGGCGCCGACCAGACCGAACAGCTCGGCGGGTACGGCGTGCGATACGTCTTCGTCCGGGACGGCGCGCCCCGCGACATGGTCAGGGTGCTCAACGCCACGCCCGGCCTGGAACGGCTCAGCAAGCAGGCCGGCGGTGAACTGTGGCGCGTCGACGGCAAGATCTCCCGGGTCACCGTCGTCGCTCCGGACGCCGAGCCGGTGCCCGTGGCGGCCGGCCCGGTCGAGGTCCGCACCCAGCTGCGGGACGGCCCGGACGGCCGGGTGCTGCGTCTCGCCGACGCCGCGTCCGACGGCTGGCAGGCCACCCTGGACGGCCGGCCACTGAAGCCGGTCACTGTGGACGGCTGGGCGCAGGGCTTCGAACTGCCCGCCTCGGGCGGTGCGCTGGAGGTCGTGCACCGGACGCCCGCACTGGCCGGTGCCTGGATCTGGGCGCAGGGCCTGCTGGGTCTCGTGGTGCTGGTCCTGGCGCTGCCGGGGCGGCGCAGGAACCACGACGACGACCTGCCGGAGGCCGAGGCGCCCGTGGTGCCCGCCCAGCCGGTGTCCGGCGAGGGCCG
>NZ_BAAHCA010001449.1:0-836 GCF_054776295.1 Streptomyces sparsus | reverse complement strand
ACGCCCTTATCGTGGCCGGCGGCCGGGCCCGCCGACTCGGCGGTGCGGACAAGCCGTCCCTCACCGTCGGCGGCCGGTCGCTGCTCGACCGCACCCTGGACGCCTGCGCGGACGCCGCGCGGACCATCGTGGTCGGTCCGCGGCGGCCCACCACGCGCCCGGTGCTGTGGACGCGTGAGCAGCGTCCCGGCAGCGGACCGCTGGCCGCCGTCGAGGCCGGGCTCCGCCTGGTGCGTTCCGAGACGGTGCTGCTGCTCTCCGCGGACCTGCCCTTCCTGCGCCCGGACACCGTGCGGTCGCTGCTCGCCCCCCTGGCGGCTCCCACGGCCCCCCACGCCCCGTCCGCTTCACAAGCCCCACAAGCCCCACAAGCCCCACAAGCCCCCGACGCCCCGCACGGGGTGCTCGGCGTGCTCGCGGACGGCGGGCGGGACCAGCCGCTGCTGGGCGCCTACCGCACCGAGGCGCTGCGCCGGGAGACGGCGCTGATCGCCACCGAGCACGGAAGGCTCGACGACCTGCCGCTGCGGCTGCTCATCGCGGACCTCACGCTCGCCCGGGTGGCCGCCCCGGACGCGGCGGACTGCGACACCTGGGACGACATCGCCGCCGCCCGGGCACGGATCAGGGAGCATGGGCACGTGCTGGAAGAATGGATCACCACAGTCAAGAACGAGCTCGGCATCGAACTCGACGTCGACATCCACGCGCTGCTGGACCTGCCGCGGGACGCCGCCCACGGCGTCGACCGCCCGGCGGCACCGCTGACCACCTTCCTGGTCGGCTACGCCGCCGCGCAGGCCGGCGGTTCGCCGCGGGACGTCGCCGAGGCCGCC
>NZ_BAAHCA010001448.1:0-836 GCF_054776295.1 Streptomyces sparsus | reverse complement strand
ACGAGTACGGCTTCGGAGCCGTCGGCCGCGGCCCCGCTGCTGGATCTGCAGGCGCTGGTGGTGGCGGTGCGGAGGCGGCGCCGCCTCTGGGGGGCCATGGCGCTGCTGGGGCTGCTCGCCGGCGCGGCGATCGCGGTCCTGCTACCGCCGCCGCCGACCGCGGTGACCAAGGTGCTGGTCGCGCATCAGGCGGACCAGCCGAACGATCCCGGAACGCTGATCCGCACCGACGTCGCGCTGCTGCAGACCACACGGATCGCGGACCTGGCCCTGCGGTCCCTGGAGTCCTCGGAGGAACCGGAGGACTTCGTGCGGGACTACGAGGGCATCGGGCTCACCAACAACGTGCTCCAGATCAACGTGAGCGCCGGCAGCGACGCGGAGGCGGTGGCCCGCGCCGAGGCGCTGGCCGATGCGTTCGTCGCGGACCACGTGCGGCGGATCCGGGAGGCCGCGAAAGCGGAGGCCGAGACCCTGCTCGACCAGCGTGACCGGATGCGGGACGAACTCGCCCAGGTCAACAGGGCGATCGGGGACGGACCGCCGGAGAGTGATCCGAAGGCGTCGGCGGACATGGAGTCGCTCTTCGCCCGCCGGGCCGAACTCACCTCGCGGATCACCGATTTCGGCCAGCGCGCCGCGGAGGCGCGCCTCGGCACGCCCCGGCTCGTCGCCGGCACACAGATCGTGGACGCCCCGCACGCGGTGCGGCACTCCCTGCCCACGGCCGCCGCCACCAACGCCGCGATCGGGCTCGTGCTCGGGCTCTTCCTCGGGCTCGCGGTCGCCGCGGTCAGCACGGTGGTGGCGGACCGCCCCGTGCTGCGCCGGGACAT
>NZ_BAAHCA010001447.1:0-837 GCF_054776295.1 Streptomyces sparsus | reverse complement strand
GCCGTGCCGCGTGGCCCGGGAGGGGAACCGGCCCGCGGCGTCCTCGGTGCGTGCCCACGAGGGCGGCGTGCTGCCCGGTGGGTCGGTGCGGGTGCGCTCGGTCCCCGAGTCGGCCGGCCGGGTGGCTGCGGCCCGTTGATCGAGTTCGGTCATGACTGCCTCTCGACGCGCTGCACACAGTCCGCGGGGTGGTGCGGGCGTGCGGTGACCGAACAAGTACCCGGTGTGAAAAGGTGCATAACAATATATTGAGCGACACAACGAGTTTTTGCTCGCTACCACGGCGAAACGGGTGTTGTTGGCAGCATGTGGCCGTGAGCCAAACGACGCACCGCCCCGCGCGCCGCCGCATCCCGGCGGCCGTCACCAACCGACTGGTCGAGGGGGCCTTCGCGGCCTGTCTGGGACTGGCCGCGATCGCCATGCTCGTCCTGCTGCTCTGGATCACCTCCCCGTACCCGGACAGCGGGCCCGGCGGCGCGCTGCGGGCCGCCGCCGGACTGTGGCTGCTCGCGCACGGCGCCGAACTGGTCCGCACCGGGACGCTCAGCGGCGTGCCGGCCCCCGTCGGCGTGACGCCGCTGCTGTTGACGGTGCTGCCCCTGCTCCTGCTCTACCGCGTCGCACGATCCGCCGAGGGGTCCGCACGCGCCACCGTCACCTGGCTCAGCGCCGGATACCTGGCGGTGGCGGCCCTCACCTGCTGGTTCTCCGCCTCCGCGGCACTGCGCGTCGACCTGCTCAGCGCAGCGGTCCGGCTGCCGCTGGTGACGGTCGCCACCATCTCGGTGGGCACCTGGGCGGCCCGCGGCCGGCCCTCTCCCGGCCCGGCGTGGC
>NZ_BAAHCA010001446.1:0-837 GCF_054776295.1 Streptomyces sparsus | reverse complement strand
GCGACGCGCAGCTGCCGACACCGCCCGGCCCGGCGACGCCCACTGAGCCGGCCGTGTCGGAGGAGACGCGCTCGGCGGGCAGCGGCCGGCTGATGACCGGTGCGGCCTGGGCCGTGCTGCTGCTCGCCCTGTGGCTGTGGGGCAAGGACCTCACCGACGGCGACTTCGGGGCGCCGGTGCTCGGTGACGTCTCCCGCTCGGCGGAGGCTGCCGACGGGCAGCCGCTGCCGCCGGCGCACCCACCGCTGCGTCACACCACCGGGCCGGAGGCCGACCCGGTCGGCATCGAGATCAAGAAGCTGGGGGTGCGGGCGGAGATCGTGCGCCGGGGTCTGGACCGGGACGGGGCGATCGACCCGCCGCCGCTGAGCCGGGCGGAGAAGGTCGGCTGGTACGCGGCGGGCCCGGTACCCGGCGCGGCGGGCGCGGCCCTGCTCGTCGGGCACGTGGACACCGAGAGCGACCGTGCGGTGTTCTACGGGCTGAGCACCGTCGAGCCGGGCACAGCGGTGCGGGTCACCAGGGCCGACGGCTCGGTCGCCGAGTTCACCGTGGAGGCCGTCGACGTGCTCCAGCGCGACGACTTCGACGCGGCCAGGGCGTACGGGGCGCGTGCCGACGGCCGGGCGGAGCTGCGGATCATCACCTGCGGCGGCACCTTCGACCGGGAGCAGCGGGCCTACACCGCCAACGTGGTGGTCTCGGCCTACCTCACCGGGACCGGCGGCGCGGCCGACGCGGACAGCGGGACGACCACCACCTGACGCTCCGCCGCCCCCGGCTCAGGACCGGTCGCCCGGACCGGCCCTCGGCCCACCGGCTGCGGACCGCGATCCG
>NZ_BAAHCA010001445.1:0-837 GCF_054776295.1 Streptomyces sparsus | reverse complement strand
TGGAGGACATGCAACCGTCTCTGCTCAGGCGCACAGGCACGGCTGCACGCGCATCGGGCACGGCCCCGCACGTGGTGGGGCCGGGTGAGCGGGCGCCCATCGGTGGGGTCCCGCCGGGGTGGGGCAGCTTCCGCACTGCCGGTCGGGCGTCGTTGCCCGGAAGTCCGAGTTCGCCGTCGGGGCCCGCTCAGGCCCGCGGGACGGCCGGCCCCGGCTGTGTGTACAGCGTCGGCGGCCACGTAAAACTCTACCCTGACGTGAGGGTCGAATCGGTGGGCGGGGTGATGAACACCGGGCAAAAAGGCATTGGTGTCCGGTGATTCATCTCACGTGTCGCATCACCGTTCGAGTACGGCCCCCGGAGGGGTCCGGCGTCCGGCGTGCCCCGCAGGTCGTCCGTCTCGCCGCAGGAGGAGCACCTCAGGGGTGAGTTCACCACGGGGGACTCCTTCGCCGGTCTGTTGTTTGGTGGTCGTCGTCGCGGTCGGCTGCTCGCCGCGGCCGGTGGTCAGCGGGTGTGCGGGCGGCGAGCAGTGGTCCGAGCGACGTGGGGGGAGATTTCCGTCCGGAGGAGTCCGCCCGTCGCCCTCCCCGCCGCCGCTTCTCCGCCCGACCGTAAACCCGTAGGAGGGCCACCCTTCAAACCCACCCTCCCGTTACGGTAGGTTCGCGGTCGCAGGGTTCGACGGCAGACCCCGTGCTGCCGTCGTCGTCCGGTGGCGCCGTCTCTTCCGACGCGGCGCCACCGCCCTGTGCCCGCCCGCGACTTCCCCGCTCCCGCCCGCGATCCCCCGCCGGGACGGCCGTCCCCGAGCCTGGCACCGGCAGCGGCCGGTT
>NZ_BAAHCA010001444.1:0-838 GCF_054776295.1 Streptomyces sparsus | reverse complement strand
CGGCCGATCGCCCGCCAGCCGCCGCGGGTGTGCGCGGTGAAGGCGCCGCGCACCGAGATGCGGTGCTCCGGCGTGCGGTGGAAGGCAGCCGCACGGACGGTGCCCCACGGGTCGAGCGGTGTCACGGGGCTGTCGGAGCCGAAGGCCAGCGGCACACCGGCGCGTTGCAGTGCCGCGTACGGGTTCAGCGTCCGGGCCCGCTCGGCGCCGAGCCGTTGCGCGTACATGCCGCTGCCGCCGCCCCACGCGGCGTCGAACGCCGGCTGCACGGACGCGGTGAGCGCCAGGTCGGCGAAGGCGGCGATGGTCGCCGCGGTCAGCATCTCGGCGTGTTCGACCCGGTGCCGCAGGGCCCGGATCCGGGGCAGGCCGACCCGCTCGGCGGCGGCCCGCACCCCGGTGGTGACGGCGGTCAGTGCGGCGTCGCCGATGGCGTGGAATCCGGCCTGCAAGCCCGCCTCGGTGCACGCGGCGACGTGCGCGGCGACGGCGTCCGCGTCCAGCAGCGCGGAGCCCCGGTGGCCGGCGTCGGCGTAGGGGGCGTGCAGGTGTGCGGTGTGCGAGCCGAGCGAACCGTCCGCGAACAGGTCACCGGCGGCGCCGACCGCGCCCAGTTCCCTGATCCGGTCCGCCTGTCTCGCCGAGGAGACGGCCTCCGCCCAGTAGCCGGTGACGCGCGGGCCGTCGAAGTCGGCCGCGAGTGCCAGCAGGGCGGTGAGGTCCTCCTCGCTGGAGATGTCGGGGCCGGCGCACTCGTGGATCGAGCCGATGCCCAGTTCCGCGGCCCGGGTCAGCGCGGCGCGCTGCGCGGCGGCGCGCTGCGCGGGGGTGACGGAGC
>NZ_BAAHCA010001443.1:0-839 GCF_054776295.1 Streptomyces sparsus | reverse complement strand
GTCCCCCGCCCCTCCGCCGCCGCGTCACACCTCGCGGACGTCCGGGGCGGGGCTGGCGGCGGGAACCGGCCGGGCGCCCAGCGCCTTCCGGTACTTCTCCGCGTGCGCCTCGTCGAGGTACGGGCTGAGCCGCAGCAGCACCCGCCCGGAGAGGTAGCCCCGCTCGGCCCGCGCCGGGATGCCCAGCGCCTCCTGCTGGAGCCGCTGGGCGCGTTTGCGGGCGGTGGCCGGGTCCGCGTACACCTCGATCACCCCGCCCAGCGCCACGCTGCCCGGGTCGTTGTCGGTGACCAGCCCGCCGTCCACCCGGTTGTCCTCGAACGACACCTTGCTGCGGTAGCCGTCAGGCCGGCCCAGCAGGTGGTCGGGGTCGGTCGAGGGGGTCACCGTCGCGGTGTGCTCCACCGGCAGGCCCGCGGTCTGGAGGCGCCGCAGCTGCGACTGGGCCTCGGCGGTGATCGCGACCGTGCCCTCGGCCGCATGCGAACGAGGCGCGACCGGCCTGTCGTCGGTGGTCAGCGCGCCCAGGGTGGCTGCCGCGCCGGTGACGGACAGCGCCACCACGCACGCCACGGTCACCACCTTGCTGGGACACCTCACGGCCCTCATCACCTTCACCCTGGATCGGCCTGCGACCCCGAGCAGCGTAATGGCGGGCGGCCGGATCGTACACGCCGACGTGCCCCCGGCGCGGTGAACGTCCGAGGCGCGGTCCGAGAGGCGGTATAGGCCCGCGGGCCGAGGAGGTGGCCGCACCGGGGCGACGCGGGGGAGTCGGCCGGCGGGAGCGCGGTACTCGCATGCCGACGCGCTGCCCCACCGGCCGGGGCGGTGGTGGG
>NZ_BAAHCA010001442.1:0-840 GCF_054776295.1 Streptomyces sparsus | reverse complement strand
CCGAACGCCGGGTGCGGGAGGCCACCGCGCGCCTGCTGGCCCTGGACCGGGACCGGGGTGCCATCAGCGCGGCGCCGGCCGCCTGGAGGGCCCTTGGCCATCCGGCGGCAGCGGTAGGAGCCCCGGACGGCTACGGCCAGGCGCACCGCCCCGAGCGGGACCGGTACTCCGGCCCGGGCCGGGGCTCCCGCACCGGGGTGCGCACCGCCCGCGCGGAACTGCTCTCCGCAGCCGGCTGGATCCTCTTCGACGCGGGCCGGCAGCACGCCGCAGAACACGTCAACCGGCGGGCCCTCGCCCTCGCGTCGGAGGTGTCCGACCGGGCCACCGCCCGCCTGGTGCTGGCCACGCTGAGCATGCAGCAAGCACACCGGGGACGCCTCGCCGAGTCCGGAGCGCTGGCCGAGGCGGTCCTGGACTCGACGGGTCCGCTGCCGCCGAGGACGGCAACCGTCTTCCGGATCCGCACGGCGCGCGCGCACGCCGAGGCAGGCGGCCGGCACCGGGCGCTCGCCGAACTCCGCCGGGCACGTTCGCTGTTCCTCGACGGAGTGGGCGCCGCCGACCCGCCCTGGACGTGGTGGGTCGACGAACGGGAACTGGACGGGCACTGCGGACTCACCTGGTCCGCCCTCGGCGACCACGAGCGGGCCGCCGACTTCCTCCGGCGGGCGACCGACGGCCCGCGGGGTCCCGCCTACCGCTCGCTGTTCGCCGCCGAACTGCTCGACGTACTGCTCCGGGCCGGCGCCTGGCGGGAGGCGGAGCAGCAGGCGGAGACGCTGCTCGACCTGACGCACCGGCCGGGCTCGGCCCGCACCGTCGGCGTGCTGCGCGCGG
>NZ_BAAHCA010001441.1:0-840 GCF_054776295.1 Streptomyces sparsus | reverse complement strand
GCCCGACGTGCGGGCGCCGCTCGCCGTGCGGGCCGCGGAAGCCGGCCGGCACCTGCTGCTGGACAAGCCGCTCGCCACCACCGTCGAGGGCGCCCGGGAGGTGGTGGACGCCGTGGACCGCGCCGGAGTGCGGTCGGTGGTGTTCTTCACGCTGCGCTTCGCCCCGACCAGCGCCGAGTGGATCACCGAGCAGGCCGGCACCGGCGGATGGACGCTGGGCCGGGCCGACTGGTACTCGCCGGTGTTCGGCGGCGCCGACTCGCCCTACACCGCGTCCCCCTGGCGACGCGAGAAGGGCGCCCTGTGGGACGTCGGCCCGCACGCCCTGTCGGTGCTGCTGCCGATCCTCGGCGACGTGCCCGACCTGCCCCGCGACGGGAGCGATGACGGGAGCGGCGGCGGCGCGGTGGCCGGCTTCGGCGACGCGGTCACCGCGGCCCGCAAGCTGGCCGCCAGGGAACGCGACCAGGCCCGGCTCGCCGCCCACGAGGCCCTGGACGATCCGCTGGTGATGGCCGCGCGACGGCTGGCCGGGGAGGCCTTCACCGGTGAGGTGGTGGCGGTCGAGATGGCGTACTCGCAGAGCAAGCGGCCCACCCCTCGGCCGCTGGTGACGGTCCGCACCGACGACCACCCGCAGCTCGGCGACGGCTCGGCCGTCTTCCGCGAGCTGCCCGAGGGCCGCTCGCAGTCCGGCGAGTTCGTCGACGCGCCCGGCCCCGGCCTGCTCACCGTGCGGCTGACGGGCGGCATGGGACGCGGCCGGGAGCCCGCTCCCGGATCGGTGCCGTCGCAGGGGCAGCGGGCTGAAGGCGGCCCGCGAGGCCGGCCTCGACGGGG
>NZ_BAAHCA010001440.1:0-840 GCF_054776295.1 Streptomyces sparsus | reverse complement strand
CCTCCCACGACCTGTGCCCGATCGGCTGCTGCCCCGCCCGGGCCCCCCGGCCCGCCGCGGCGGGCGCCGACAGCCCGTACCTGTGAGCAACCGGCCCGGGTCCGACGAGGGCCCGGGAGAGCCACCGCGAGGAGAGACGTGAGCGATCCGCTGCGAAGTGAACTGCTGGCCGTCGCACTGGAGGCCGCCGCCAAGGCCGGCGAGCTGCTGCACGGCAGCCGGCCGGCCGACCTGTCGGTGGCGGCCACCAAGACCAGCTCCATCGACGTCGTCACCGAGATGGACATCGCGGCCGAGAAGCTGATCACCACCGTGCTCGCCGAGCGCCGCCCGCACGACGGGGTTCTCGGCGAGGAGGGGGCGAGCACCACCGGCACCAGCGGGGTGCGCTGGATCGTGGATCCCCTCGACGGCACCGTCAACTACCTCTACGGCCTGCCCAACTGGGCGGTGTCCATCGCCGCCGAGGTGGACGGGCGCACGGTCGTCGGAGTGGTCGCCTCACCGCCGCGGGGCGAGGTGCACCAGGCGGTGCTGGGGGAGGGCGCGTTGCGCAACGGCGACCCGGTGCGCTGCCGTCCGGCGCCGCCGCTGCACCAGGCGCTGATCGGGACGGGCTTCTCCTACCTCCGGGACCGCCGTGCCGTGCAGGGCCGGCTCGTCGCCGAACTGCTGCCGCAGGTACGGGACATCCGCCGTTCCGGTTCCGCCGCGCTCGACCTGTGCGACGTCGCCGGCGGCCGGCTGGACGGCTACTACGAGCGGGGCACCAACCCGTGGGACTACGCGGCCGGTGAGCTCATCGCCCGTGAGGCCGGCGCCCGCACCGGCGGCCGGCCC
>NZ_BAAHCA010001439.1:0-841 GCF_054776295.1 Streptomyces sparsus | reverse complement strand
CCGCCGCCGCGCGCCGGCTCGGGGTGCAGGTCCAGGTGGTGCACGGCGGCGCCCCGCAGGTCCTGGAGGACCTGCCCGAACCCGACGTGGTGCGTATCGGCGGTGGCGGGACACGCACGGTGGCCGCGTGTGCCGACCGGCGCCCGGAGCGCATCGTCACGCACGCCGCCACCCGTGACGAGGCAGAGGAGATCGGCCGGGTGCTCGGCGCGGGCGGTTACGCCGTCGAGTGCGCCCTGCTGCAGTCCGTCGACATGGACCCCGAGCAGTGGACCGAGCGGGACCGCGCCGTCGTTTTCCTGCTGTCGGGCAGTCGTATGTGATCTGCGGTGGAACGAACCATGACCAACCGGGGTCACTCGTGCACCCTGGGCGGGCGCTCCGAGGCGCGCCGGGTAGGCTGATGGATCGTTGTGCCGTCACCCGGGATTGACGCTTTGTTCGTCAATATGCGGATGACGCCGGCGGAGACACGTGCCGCGCACCGCGCACGCTCGTTGTCCTCCTGCAGGGAGCGTGTGAGTCCCGCCGGGTTGGAAGGAGCATCACCGATGGGCGAGGGGTACGCATGACTGACACCGGCCAGATCCCGGGCGAGGGACAGCCGGAGAACGCAGGCGGACTGCCGGGGCAGCCGGGCGTTCCGGCTCCTGGCGAGTACCCCGCCGCGGACCCGGTCGCCACCGGCCAGGGCGGCGAGGAGGACGACCTGCTGCTGATGCCCGGCGCCCAGGGGTGGGGGAGCGAGCCCGCCCAGGCCGCCGAGCCGACCCGCGCACCCGAACCGCACGAGATCGACGGCCGGGACTCCGGCTCGCTCGACTACGGCGCTGTTCGAACG
>NZ_BAAHCA010001438.1:0-842 GCF_054776295.1 Streptomyces sparsus | reverse complement strand
CGCTCGCCCGCCGGCTGGCCGGGCCCTGGGCCCGCGACGGTGCCCGGTGGATGGTGTGGCGCACCATGCGCCGCCGCCAGACGGTGCACCAGCAGGACTTCGCCACGGCCGACGCGCCGACGCACCTCTACCAGCACGCCCTCACCGGCGCCCTGCGCGACGCCGTCCGGCACGAGGACCTGGTGCACATGGCGGCCGGCAGCCGGCTCACCGAACTCGACCAGCACGCCGACGGGGTGGTGGCCCGCACCCGCGGCGCCCGGGCCGACACCTGGCGCGGCAGTTACCTGGTGGGCTGCGACGGAGCCCGGTCCACCGTGCGCAAACTGCTCGACGTGCGCTTCCCCGGCCGCACCGCCGTCGAGCGGCACGCGGTCGCGGCGCTGCGCACGCGGCTGCCCTGGCCCGACGAGGGCCTCCTGCACCGCGAGCCGCCCGAGCAGCGCGGTGAGGTGTGCGCCCGTGCGCTGCCCGACGGTGTCTGGCGTCTCGACTGGCTGCTGCCGCCCCGCGGTGAAGTCGTCACCCCCGAGCAGTTGATGCGCCGCATCACCGTCACCCTGGAGGCGTGGACGGGTGAGGACGAGCTGGCCTACGAACTGCTCGACACCGGCGTGCACACCGTGCACCAGCGGCTGGCCCGGCGCTGGCGGTCGGGGCGGGCCTTCCTGGCCGGGGACGCCGCCCACCTGCTCGGCGCGCTGGGCACCCAGTCGGTGGACGAGGGCCTGCGCGACGTCGACAACCTGGCCTGGAAGCTGTCCGCCGCCTGGCACCACGGCGCTCCCGAGCGGCTGCTCGACAGCTACGAGGCCGAGCGCCGGGGCGCCGTCGTCGGCCGG
>NZ_BAAHCA010001437.1:0-843 GCF_054776295.1 Streptomyces sparsus | reverse complement strand
AGCCCGGGCCCGTCCCCCGGCACCTCCTCACCCGCGCGGTGGCCGCCGCCCGCGCCACCGCCCACCCCGGCCGCCCAGGCTGCCCCGCACCGACAGGTCCCCCGAGATGAACGGCAACACCGTGTTCGACTACGAAAAGGACGGCGCGGAGATCTACCGCCAGTCCTTCGCCACCATCCGCGCCGAGGCGGACCTCACGGGGCTGCCCGCAGACGTGTCCCAGGTCGCGGTGCGGATGATCCACGCCTGCGGCATGGTCGACCTGGTGCGCGACCTCGGCTGGACCCCCGACGTGGTGTCGGCCGCACGCGCCGCCCTGCGCGCCGGTGCGCCGATCCTCTGCGACGCGCGCATGGTCGCCAGCGGTGTCACCCGCAAGCGGCTGCCCGCCGACAACGAGGTGCTGTGCACGCTCAACGAACCGTCGGTGCCGCGGCTCGCCTCGGAACTGGGCACCACACGCAGCGCCGCCGCGCTGGAACTGTGGCGGGACCGGATGGAGGGCGCGGTCGTGGCCGTCGGCAACGCACCCACCGCCCTGTTCCGCCTGCTGGAGATGATCGAGCAGGGCGCGCCCCGCCCGGCTGCGGTCATCGGCGTCCCGGTCGGCTTCATCGGGGCCGCCGAGTCCAAGGACGCCCTGGCCGCCCACCCGGCGAAGCTGGATCATCTGGTGGTGCGCGGACGGCGGGGCGGCAGCGCCATCGCCGCTGCCGCGATCAACGCGATTGCGAGCGAAGCGGAATGAGCATGGGCGAGCAGCAGAGCACCGGACCGGACCACCGGACCACCCCCGCCAACAGCGACGCGGCGTCGGACGCCGGGGCCGGCGCCGGCGCCGGC
>NZ_BAAHCA010001436.1:0-844 GCF_054776295.1 Streptomyces sparsus | reverse complement strand
ATCTCGGTGACCGCGCCCACGGGCTGGTGCTGGCCGGCGCAGAGCGCCGTGCCGTCCCCGTAGGCGGCGGCCACGCAGGTCAGTCCGGCCCGGACGCGTGCCGCGGTCTGCTTCACCGAGCCGTCGGCGACGAGGTACCTGGCCACCTCCACCAACCGGGCCGGCTCGGCCGCGCTGTCGGCTCCCGGTTCGGTGAAGGCCAGGTAGGGGACGGCCAGCGCGCCGGGCAGACCGGCGTCGTCCGGTCCGACGATGCGCACGTCCACCCCTTCCGGCGGCGCGGGGGCCGCCGGGACGGGCGCCTCCGGGTCGAGCACCATCAGGGGGTGCTCGTGCGCCACCAGTCCCGCCTGCTCGGTCGCCGTGCGGAGCGCGGGTGCCGACTCGGCGACCCATTCGATGCTCTCCGGCATGCCCAGCTCGCGCTGCCGCTCCCGCACCCGCGTCACGTCGGCGGCGCCGACCGGCGCGCTCCGCCCCGGCGTGGGCCGCGCGTAGAACGGCCAGCCCGATCCGGAGCGCACGAACAGGGTGAGCGGACCGAAGTCCTCGGCCCGGGCCGCCGAGCGGGGCACCGCGTCGTAGTACCGCTCGATCCGGTCCAGCAGCGCACGGCGTTCGTCACGGTCCACAGAGATCACGTCGAGCATCCAAGCAGGTACCCGGCACCAGCGTCACCGCCGGGGCGCGCGCCTGCCAAGGGCCGTGCTCAGTGCCGGACGAGCAGCGCCACCGGGGCGTCGGCCAGCAGCTCCGAGAGCGGGCGGGCCCCCTGGAAGGTGCGGCCGGTCAGCAGCTCGCGCCACCGGCCGTCCGGCAGCGGCAGCGTCGTGTCCGCCCAGCC
>NZ_BAAHCA010001435.1:0-844 GCF_054776295.1 Streptomyces sparsus | reverse complement strand
CGAGGAACCGCACCGGGTCGCGCTCAGGGAGACCTTCGCGGGTCCGGGCTCCGGGAGGCCCGGCACGTCCGGGCGGTCCGGGTCTGCCCGGGGGCGCGGGGAGCGCGGGGGACGTCCACGCGTCCGCGACGGTGAAGCTGACCACGGTGCCGCCGTAGCGGCTGGTCGTGACGTGCCAGGAGTCGGCCAACGCGTCGACCAGGTGGAGGCCGCGTCCGTGCGCCTGGTCGGTGTCCGCCCGCCGCATCCGTACGTCGGCGGGGGCCCCGGGGCTGTGCACGTCGACGCCGAGATCGGCCCCCTCGCGCCACCACTCGACCCGCACCCGCCAGGACCGGCGGTCGCCGCTGTGCAGCACGGCGTTGGTGACCAGCTCCGAGAGCAGCAGCAGGCAGTCGTCGAGCGGACGGGCGGGCGCGGAGGAGGTGAGGAACTTGAGGAACCAGCGTCGTGCCTGCGGCACCGACTCCGGACGTGGGTGGAGGGTCATCGCTCCCAGGGGTTCACGGGTCGGCCCGCCCGGACCTCTGCCACGGTCACTGATGTCGTCCATCCGCGCCCCACTCCTCACCGGTGCCGTCGCAGTCCAGCCAACGCCGCCCGGATGCCGTGCGGACCCCGCCGGCCTGAGCCGTCGGTGGAGCGTGCCCGAGCCGTACGGCGGCAGAAGCACGTTCCGATCACGTCCGTGACACCCTCGAAGTGGAGATACGGTGCCGATCGCCGCCGCGTTCAACACGCCCCGGCGGGGAGGCGGTTCGCCGCACCGATGGCCGTGCGGGCGGCACAGGCGGCAGGTCCGCGTTGCGTCGGGCGGGGGCGACGGCCCGCCCCCGCGGCAGGG
>NZ_BAAHCA010001434.1:0-848 GCF_054776295.1 Streptomyces sparsus | reverse complement strand
CGGAGCGCGCGCTGGTCGCGGCGGGCGTCTCACCGCAGGCCCGCGGCGAGATGCTGACCGTCGAGGACTTCGCCGCGATCGCCGAGCACCGCCACCAGCCGGCACCCGACGAGCCGGCGCCCGCGGAACCGGCAGCGGAGATCCCCGAGGAGTCGGCACGGTGAGTGTCACGGTTCGAGTACCGGCCAAGGTCAACGTGCAGCTCGCCGTCGGCGGTGCCCGCCCCGACGGCTTCCACGACCTCGCCAACGTGTTCCTGGCCGTCGGCCTGCACGACGAGGTGACGGCGGCCCCCGCCGAGCGGCTTCGGGTCACCTGCGAGGGCCCGGACGCGCACCGGGTGCCGCTGGACCGGAGCAACCTGGCCGTGCGGGCGGCCGACCTGCTCGCCGCCCGGCTCGGGGCGCCGCCGGACGTGCACCTGCACATCGTCAAGGACATCCCGGTGGCCGGCGGCATGGCCGGGGGCAGTGCGGACGCCGCCGCCGCCCTGCTGGCCTGCGACACCCTGTGGGGAACCGCCACCCCGCGCGAGGAACTGCTCGCCATCTGCGCCGAGTTGGGGTCCGACGTGCCGTTCTCCCTGGTCGGCGGTGCGGCACTGGGCCGGGGCCGCGGTGACCTCCTGACCGCGCTCCCGGTCGCGGGCACCTTCCACTGGGTGTTCGCGGCGGCCGACGGCGGGTTGTCCACCCCCGCGGTCTACCGGGAGTTCGACCGGCTCAACCCGAGCGGCGTGCCCGATCCCGAGGCAGCCCCCGCGCTGCTCGCCGCGCTGCTGGTCGGTGACGCGGCGGCCCTGGCCGGGGCGCTCACCAACGACCTCCAGCCGGCCGCGCTGTCGCTGC
>NZ_BAAHCA010001433.1:0-848 GCF_054776295.1 Streptomyces sparsus | reverse complement strand
GGGGCGTTACCTGTTCTCCGTGCAGCGCCGCTCGCGTACCGCGTCCGACCGGGCGCGCTGGCCGCTGGAGCTGCGGCTGAGCGAGGAACCGCCACTGGACCCGCGGGTGGTGCCCGGGGCCTCCCGGACCGACTACGGCGACGCGGGCCGGGACGCGCGCCTGCCCGGCGGCCGTCCCGAGGACGTCGAGGGCGGTACGGGCTTCAACGACGCGCGCACGCTCGGCAGAGGCGTCTGGCGCGACCGGCTCCTCCCCGCGCAGACCCGCTGGTACAAGGTGCCCGTCGGTTGGGGCCAACAGCTCAGGGTCGACGCCGAGTTCGGCAACGAGCCGACGTTGGACGACAGCCGGGCCCGCTCGTTCGTGCGGGCCGACCTCTACTCGCCGTCGCGCGTCCCGGTGCCGTCCGGACCGGAGTTCCGCGCCGATCGGGTGTACACCGGACGGCCCACCGCGGTCTCCTCCGGCACCGTGCCGGTGTCCTGGACCAACCGCTGGGAGACGGGCAACCACGTGGCGCCGGTGCGCGCCGCCGGCCACTACTACCTGGCCGTGTCGCTGGGTCCGGCGGCAGCCGAACTCGCGGAGAACCCCGCGATCGGCCTGGTGCTGCGCATCGACGTGGTCGGCGAGGCCAAGGCCGGCCCGGCGCACGACGCCCCGGCGGCGGAGCGGTCGGACGCGGACGGCACCGGCGACGGCGGTCCGAAGGGGACCGACGCCGGATCGAAAGGGTCCGACAGCGGTGCCGCCGCGACGGACGGTGCAGGATGGTCGGGCATCCGTGCGCACCGGATCGGGAGAAGTCGAGGTCGGGCAGTGCCTCGCTCAGTACGCCCCCCCGGAG
>NZ_BAAHCA010001432.1:0-849 GCF_054776295.1 Streptomyces sparsus | reverse complement strand
GGCCAGGCGGTGGGCCCAGCACCGGCTGCCGAGCGGGTCGGGGCCGGTCGGCGACGGGCCGTACGCCTTCGAGAACCGGTCGCAGCTGCGTGTCGTCTTCGACTGCCCCACCTGCCACCAGCGCGTCCGGCTGCCCGTCCGGGGACGGGTGCGGGCCCGCTGCGGCCTGTGCCGCACGGAGCTGGAGTGCGACACCTGACGCCCCAGCCCCCAGCCCGGGCGCGGGCGGCGCGGACCGGCGCACACCGGGGCGGTCAGAGGCGGAAGCGGTCCTCGGTCAGGCCCAGCAGGACGGCGTCCACGGTGGCCTCGGTGTCCAGCCGCGAGGAGTCCAGCACATGGCGTTCGAGGGGGCCCAGATCGGTGAACTGCCGGTGCATCCGGCGGATCGGCCCGGGCTCGGTCAGCGGGTGGTCGGGGCGTGCCGTACCGCGGGCCAGCGTGGTCTGCTCGTCCGGGCGGAGCACGGCGTAGTGCAGCGGGAGCCCGGCCTCGTCGGCGGCCTCCCGGAAGGGCGGCAGGAACCAGGGGCCGATCACGCCGTCCACCACGACCTGGTAGCCGCCGGCCGCGTAACCGGCCGCGGCCCGGGCCAGCACGCCGATCACGACGGTGTTCTGCGCGTCCGCCTCCGGGCGGTGGGCGGGCACGCCGCCGTGCACGACGCACGCCCAGAAGTCGTCGGCGTGCAGGTGCACCGACGGGCTCGGCCGGAGTGAGGCGAGCAGTCGGGCCACGGTGGTCTTGCCGGCGCCCGGTGGTCCGGACAGGAGGAGGATGCTGCCGTCGGTGCTCACCGCGGCAGCCTAACCACGGCTGCCGCACCGGCCGTCGCCCGGGGTCGCCGGG
>NZ_BAAHCA010001431.1:0-849 GCF_054776295.1 Streptomyces sparsus | reverse complement strand
AGCGGCTCAGGCCGCTGCCGTCGGCGAACCGGGTACCGGCCAGCGGCAGGTCGAGCCGGTCCAGGCGGGCGCGTACCGCCTGCTCCGAGCCGGCGAAGTCGGCTCGGGTGCCGGCGGCCAGCGCGGTCTGCCGGGCCAGGGCCTCGGCGATGTCGTTGTCGCTGTGCGTCAGCATGCGCTCGACCAGGACGGACAGCGGGGCCGAGCGGTGCTCGGCCAGCTCGACGGCCCGCTTCGGGGCCTTGGCGTGCTTCACGGTGGCCTCCGGGCCCCCGGCCTCGATCCCCCGCTTGCCGAGCAGCTCCGCGAACCGCACCCCGGCGTCGGCGGCCGGATCGGCCGCTCTGCGTGCCGGGCCGCGGGTGCTGTCGTCCAGCCGGGCGGCGTTCAGCATCAGCGCGCTGACCGGGGCGATGTTGTCGTTCACGCCGATCGGGTGGCGGTCGGTGCCCGGGTAGCGGGACGTGTCGTAGCCGACGGCGTCCGGTGTGAGCTTCTTCTTCTTGAGCGCCCGGGCGGTCCGGTCGGCCAGCGCGGTGAGCTGCTCGTCGGTGAAGGCCGGGTCGCCGCCGCCGACCAGCAGGACACGCCGGTTGCCGGCGTCCCAGACCGTGGTGGTGCTGATCCGGTGGTCGGGGCCGAGCTCGGCGAGCGCGGCCGCGCCGGTGGCCAGCTTGATGGTGGACGCGGGAGTGGCGGCGGTGCCGGACCTGGCGGAGAACAGCTCCTTGCCGGTGGTCGCGTCCGCCACCGAGGCGGTGACCAGCGTGCCGAGGGCGCGGTCCTTCAGCAGGGGGCGCAGCGCCTCCTCCAGCCCCTGGCGGGTGGGCGGCTTCGAGGTGCCGAGGG
>NZ_BAAHCA010001430.1:0-849 GCF_054776295.1 Streptomyces sparsus | reverse complement strand
CGGGGTGTCCGCGGCCGGTCGGACGGCCCCGGCCGGCGTCGTACGCGCGGGCCGGGTGGCCGTCGCCCTGCCGTCACCGCAGGATTCGGCGCCCGACAACGGTTGTACCGCCTGGGCTGCTGCCCCCCTGCGGACGAGGCCTCCGCCTGTGGACAACCGTTCCCGTTGTCAGTCCCTCGCTCTACGGTCCTGCCCATGACGCGAACCACGCAGGTCTACAGTTATCTGCGCCCCTCCGCCGTACGGCAGGCCCCGGCGGGGCCGCTGCTCGGCCTGGAGACGTCCGGCGGCCTCACCCCCGCCGGCGCCGAGGCCAACCCCCGGTTCTTCCACGGCTTCCTCACCGAGCCGCAGGCTGCCGCCCAGGCCCTGCTCGCCGTCGCCGACATCGCGGCGGCCCGCTACCACCGGCGGCTGTCCGCCGCCTCGCTGGACCCGGTCGTCACCGCCAACGGCGACCGGCTGCGGTTCGAGTCGTTCTCCGGCTGCTGCGGCGTCTACGCCCGGCTCGACGTGCTCCCGCGCGGCCTCGACGGTGACGACATACGCCACGGCACCACCAACGTCGACGTCAACAGTCCGCTGCGGGAGTCGCTTTCCCGCGTCGGCAGCGGCGATCCGCTGCACCTGCGCGTCGGGCCTGAGGAACTGGCCGTCACGACGCTCACCGGGCCGGTCGTGGAGAAGAAGGTGCCGCTGCCCGACCGCTGGCTGCGCGGCTTCGCCGAGACCCAGGTCATCGCCTCCGGGTTCGATCTGCGCGCCGAACTCGGCGCCGTGCAGGCCCAGCGCTACCTGCGGTCGCTGCCGCGCGGCGCGACCGCGAGCGGCGGCGTCGGCTGGGTCGTG
>NZ_BAAHCA010001429.1:0-850 GCF_054776295.1 Streptomyces sparsus | reverse complement strand
GACCTGGCCGTGGACTGCGACCCGGACGAGCTGCCCGCCGAGGTCACCCGGTTCCGGGTGCGCCGCTCGGGCGGGCGCGCCGACATCGAGGACACCCTGACGGCGGCGGAGGCCGAGCAGGCGTTCCGGGCCGGCATGGCCGTCGCCGACGAGGAGGCCGACGCGGGCACCGACCTGGTGGTGCTCGGTGATCTCAGTGTCGGCGGGACCACCGCCGCGGGCATCCTGGTGGCCGCGCTGTGCGGTACCGACGCGTCCGTGGTGACGGGCCGGGGCGGCTCGCACATCGACGACCTGACCTGGATGCGCAAGTGCGCCGCGATCCGCGACGGGCTGCGCCGCGCCCGGCCGGTGCTCGGTGACCAGCTCGGTCTGCTCGCCGCCGTCGGCGGTGCCGACCTGACCGCGATCACCGGCTTCCTGCTCCAGTCCGCCGTCCGGCGCACTCCGGTGGTGCTGGACGGGGTGGTGTCCGCCGCCTGCGCGCTCGTCGCCCAGCGGGTGGCGTTCCGGGCGCCCGACTGGTGGCTGGCCGGGCACTCCTCCGGTGAACCCGCGCAGGCCAAGGCGCTGGACCGGATGTCGCTGGACCCGCTGCTGGACCACAAGGTGACCGTCGGTGAGGGCGTCGGGGCGCTGCTCGCGCTGCCGCTGGTGCAGTCCGCGTCGGCGCTCGCCGCCGAACTGCCCGAGGTGTCCGAAGCGTCAGAAGTATCCGAGGAAGTCGGGGCCGGCGGGCCGGAGGTCTTGGAGGCCACCTGATGGCGGGCGCCGGGCCGCGCGGAACGTGCGGTCAGTCCGGGTCGGGGGCGCCCGCCACCGCGTCGGTGAGGCGCCTGCGCACCCGGCC
>NZ_BAAHCA010001428.1:0-856 GCF_054776295.1 Streptomyces sparsus | reverse complement strand
GGCCCGGTCGGCGTCCGGCCCGGCGAAGTCGGCGGCGTCGGCGAGGGGCTCGCGGCCGACGCCGGCGGAGGGCTCGGAGCCGGCAAGGGGCTCGGGGCGGGCGGGGTCGGTCATCGGTACAGCTCCTTCGCGATGATCGAACGCTGCACCTCGGTCGCGCCCTCGTAGATGCGCGGGGCGCGGACCTCCCGGTAGAGGTGTTCCAGGAGGTGGCCGCGTTGCAGGGCGGCGGCGCCGTGGATCTGCACGGCGTGGTCGACGACGTACTGGGCGGTCTCGGTGGCCTGGAGTTTGGCCATCGCCGCGCGCAGCACGACGTCCCCGTCCCCCCGGTCGTAACCGGCCGCGGCGGCGTAGACGAGCAGCCGGGCGGCCTCGACACGGGTGGCCATCTCGGCGAGCCGGTGGGAGACGGCCTGGAGGTCACGCAGCACTCCGCCGAAGGCCGGGCGCTGCGCGGCGTGGGCGAGGGCGGCGTCCAGCGCGGCCTGGGCCATGCCCACCGCGAAGGCGCCCACGCTGGGCCGGAAGAGGTTGAGGGTCCGCATGGCGACGGTGAAGCCGGCGTCCGGGGCGCCCACCAGGTCGTCGGCGGTGACGTGCACGCCGTCGAACTCCAGGGTGCCCAGCGGGTGCGGGGAGAGCATGTCCAGGGCCGTGCCGGACAGCCCGGCACGGTCGGCGGGGACGACGAAGGCGGTGATGCCGCGCGCTCCGGCGTCCGCGGTGGTGCGGGCGAAGACGGTGTAGAAGTCGGCCTCCGGGGCGTTGGAGATCCAGGTCTTGGTGCCGGTGAGGCGCCAGCCGTCACCGTCGGGGCTGGCCCGGAGGGCGAGCGCCGCGGCGTCCGAGCCGG
>NZ_BAAHCA010001427.1:0-857 GCF_054776295.1 Streptomyces sparsus | reverse complement strand
GCCCTGGGCCGGGGTGCTGCCGCCGCGCAGCGGCTGGCGGCAGCTGGGCGAGCTGCCGACGGACGCGGTGCGGACCGTCGCCACCGCGGCGGTCTCCGAGTTCCGGGAGCGAACCGAACGGCTGGACCCGGAGCAGCGCACCCGGGAGCGGCTCGACGCGCTGGCCGAGGAGATCTGGTCCCGGCCGCTGGGCCGTACCGAGGTGCCGCTGCGGGCGGTGCACGCCGCGCACGCGCTCGGGTTTCTCGGCGGTACGGACCCGGTCGGGCTGTTCGCCGCCGCCAGCTGGCTGCGGCTGCGTACCCCGTACGGTTCGGTCGCCGTCCGCTCGGGTCCCTCGACGGGCCTCTCCGTCACCCCGCGCTGAGCCGGTCGCACCTGCGGCGCTCGCCCTCGGAAGCCTGCCGCACCACCTGCGACCCACCTGCCGCCCCG
The DNA here is from genome assembly GCF_054776295.1 of Streptomyces sparsus. Classification (NCBI taxonomy): domain Bacteria; kingdom Bacillati; phylum Actinomycetota; class Actinomycetes; order Kitasatosporales; family Streptomycetaceae; genus Streptomyces; species Streptomyces sparsus. The sequence continues at coordinate 422 of NZ_BAAHCA010001427.1, read as the reverse complement.
CGGCTCAGGGTTCACCTGCCGCCCCCGGTCGAGGTTCTCGACCGGGGGCGGCGTGCAGGTGGGTGAGCACCGGCGGGTGGAGCCCGGCCGGTACGAGGGCCGCCACCTCCGCCGGGGTGCACCAGGCGACGTCGGTGATCTCCGCGGGGGCGGCCACCGTCGCCGTCCCGGACACCGCCAGGCAGGCGACGTAGTCGAGTCGGCGTCCGGTCAGCGGGTGCCGGCGGGCGCCGAGCAGCCGCAGGGGGAAGACGCGCAGCTCCGTCTCCTCGAAGGTCTCGCGAACCGCTGCCCGGTGCACGGCCTCGCCGGGGAGCACCTTGCCCGCGGGCAGCTGCCACCGCAGCTCACCCTCGGGCTCCCGGCGGCGTACCAGCAGCAGCCGTCCGTCGCGCACCACCGCGGCCGCGGCGACGGGCGGC
>NZ_BAAHCA010001426.1:0-858 GCF_054776295.1 Streptomyces sparsus | reverse complement strand
GGCCGGCCCGCCCGGTCCCCGTGGCGGCTGCCGCGCCTCCTCACCGGGCCCGTGGCGACCACGTACGGGCCGGTCCTGCCGGCCACCGCCGACGCACTGCTGGTCAACGGCGTGACGCCCTCGTGGGACCTGGCCGCCGGCCTCACCGCGGCAGCCGTCCTGCCGTTGCGCCGCCGCCTGCCGGTACCGGTGCTGCTGGTCACCCTGGCCGGCATGTACGTCGGCTTCATCTGGTTCGCGCCGCTGATCGCGCTCTACACCGTCGCCCGCCACCGCCCCGGCAGGATCCGACTGGCCGGCAGTGCGGGCCTGTTCGCCGCCGCCTACCTGGTGCCCAACCCGCTGGACGAGCCGCCGTGGACGTCCGTCCAGGAAGCGGTGCTCGACGTCATCGACACCGCCCTGGTCATCGCCGCGCCCATCGCGCTCGGGCTGCTGCTGGCCGCCCGCGGCCGGGAGAACGCGCTGCTGGCCGAACGGGTGCTGAGCACCGAACGGGTGCGGCTGGCAAGGGAGATGCACGACGTGGTGGCCCACCAGGTCAGCCTGATCAGCCTCCAGGCGGGCGCGTTGCGCATCAGCACCCCCGACCCGGCGGCCCGGGAGAGCGCGGAGACCATCCGCTCACTGGCCGTGGCCACCCTGGACGAGTTGCGGCATCTGGTGGGCGTGTTGCGGGCGGCCGGCGGCCGCACCGTCCAGCTCAGCCCCCAGCCCCGGCTGAGCGACCTGCCGCGGCTGATCGCCGACAGCGGGCTCGACGTGGACTTCACGCCACTGCCCGACGCCGACCCCCCTTCCGAGGGCGAGCCGCCGGCCGACGCCGAGCGCCTGCGCGGCGGGACGGGCGGGCGCTTC
>NZ_BAAHCA010001425.1:0-859 GCF_054776295.1 Streptomyces sparsus | reverse complement strand
CCCGCCCCTGGTGGCGCGTCAGCCGGTCGGCGCGCTGCGGCGTACCCGGTGGGCGTCGCCGTCCGAGCCCACGTACTCGTGCCCGCGCATCGCGCACCAGGCGGGGATGTCCAGCAGCGCCGCCCGGTCGTCCGCGAGCACCGTCACCACGCCGCCCACCGGCACGTCGTCGATCACCTTCGCCAGTTCGATCACCGGTACCGGGCAGCGTCGGCCCAGGCAGTCGACGGTGAGTGAGCTGACGCCCTGCGCGCCGCCGTACGAGGCCTCGGCGGCCGGCACCCCGAGGCGGTCCCGCACCGACCTGACCGCCTCGGGCAGCACTCCCAGGAAGGCGGCCACGTCCTCCGAGGTCGTGCCGCGCGGCAGCGACACCCTGACGTTGCCCTCCGACAGCACACCCATCGCGCGCAGCACATGGCTGGGAGTGAGGGTGCTGGAGGTGCAGGACGAGCCGGACGAGACGGAGAACCCGGCCCGGTCCAAGGCGTGCAGCAGCGACTCGCCGTCGGCGTACAGACAGGAGAACGTCACCAGGTGCGGCAGCCGCTCGTCGGGATGCCCGACGACCTCGGTGTCCGGGACCAGGTGCGGCACGCGGGCCCGCACCAGCTCGACCAGTTTGTGCAGCCGTTCCGCCTCGGCGGCCGCCTCGGCCCGCACCGCCCGCAGCGCGGCCACCGCGGCCACGATCGCCGGCAGGTTCGCCGTGCCGGGCATCCATCCCGACTCCCGCTCGTCCAGGGGCGGCCGGGGAGCGAACCGCACGCCCTTGCGGACCGCCAGCAGCCCCACGCCGCCGGGCCCGCCCCACTTGTGCGCGCTCGCCGCGAGCAGGGACCAGGGCCCCTCCACCGGG
>NZ_BAAHCA010001424.1:0-859 GCF_054776295.1 Streptomyces sparsus | reverse complement strand
GGCGAGCAGCCGGGCGGCCAGCGGTGCCGCCGCCACGTAGACCCGGGCGCGGACCGGGGTGCCGTCCTCCAGGAACGCCTCGGCGACCGTGCGGCGGTAGCCGACGGTGGGCTCGTCCGCCGTGCAGCCCTCCAGGTGGTCCAGCACCCGCAGCACCTCGGCGTAGTGCTGCTCCGCCGGCAGCACCAGGTCGCCGTGCACCGTACCGCCGCCTTCGGAGCACACCGCGTAGGGGTAGCCGGGGCCCTCGTACAGCGTCAGCCCGTGCATGCGGCCCGGCTGCTGCCACCGTGTGCGGCCGTGCAGGGCCCACGCGTGGTGACGGCCGCCGGGCCGCAGGGTGCCGTACACGAAGAACGGCAGGTTCACCCGCCGCACTCCTCGGCGACCCATGCCAGGTAGTCGGCGCCGCCCCGGGTGACGGGGGTGGCGATGATCTCCGGTACGTCGTAGGTGTGGGCCTGCCGCAGGTACGTCTCCAGGGCCTCGAAGCGTGCGGCGGTCGTCTTGAACAGCACCTGCCACTCGGGGTCCTGGTGGATCTCGCCCTGCCAGCGGTAGACGGAGGTGACGGGCCCGTTGATCTGGGCGCAGGCGGCACACCGTGCCTCCACCGCGCCGCGGGCCAGTTCGGCCGCGCGTTCGGCGCTGTCGGTCGTGGTCAGCACGGTCAGGATCTCGGTCATGGGTCCACGGTGGCATCCGGGCGTCGTGCGCGCGACGCCCGGGGCGGAATCCGTGCCGACGCCACCGCCGCGGGACGGCGGCGGTGGCACCCTGGACCCATGCAGCCGGAACCCGAACCGCTTCCCGACAGCGCACCCCGAGCCGCCGACGGAGCCGAGGCGGGCGCCCCGGA
>NZ_BAAHCA010001423.1:0-859 GCF_054776295.1 Streptomyces sparsus | reverse complement strand
CGCGGCCCTCCCGGACGACGACGTCCCCGCGCCGGGCGGGTCCGCCGGTGCCGTCCACCACCAGGGCACCGCGGAACACCAGCTCACCGCCGTCCGCGGCGGCACGGTGAGCGGGGGCGGTCGGGGGAGGGGCGGAATCCATGGTGTCTCCGGGCGGGGTGGGGCGGGGGCCGGGGCGGTCAGAAGAAGGTGCGGACGTAGTCGACGACCGTGCCGTCGGCCTCCACCAGCGGGATCAGCTGCCACTTGTCGAAGATCGTGCACGGGTGGGACATGCCCAGGCCCACCCAGTCCCCGACGGCCAGTTCGACACCCGGCTCCACCGCCAGCCAGCCGTGCTGGTCGGACAGCGCGGTGAGGGTGATCCCGTCGGCGGGCCGCTGCTCACCCGTCAGCGGGTCGCGGACCACCTTCGGGCTCGGCAGGTGCAGGTCGTACGCGGCGTCCCGCTTGCCGGCGTTCACGAAGGCCTGGCCCGGTTCGGGACGCGACACCACCTGCGCCCACAGCGTGAACGCAGGCAGCAGTCCGCCCTCGTCGGGCACCCGGTTGAACGGGGTCAGCTCCCGGTAGTGGCCGTCGTCGTGCGAGACGTAGGCGCCCGACCGCAGCAGCGGCAGCACCGGCGCGGACAGCTCCGGCAGGATCGCGAAGACGTCGGCGACCGTGTCGAACCAGGCGCTGCCACCCGCGCTGACCACGATCTCCTCCACCCCGGCGAAGCGGCCCGCACGGTCGAAGTCCGCGGCCAGCGCCACCAGCCGGCGCAGCCAGGCCGCCACCCGCTCGGTGGTCGCGCCCGGCACCTCACCCTCGTACCCCGCGACGCCGACCAGCCGCAGCGTGCCGACGTCCGCCA
>NZ_BAAHCA010001422.1:0-861 GCF_054776295.1 Streptomyces sparsus | reverse complement strand
GGCTGAACGGCGTCGTCGACCCCGCCCGGCTCGCGGCGCCGGACGGCCCGGTGGTCGAGGGCGGAGCCGCCCACCGCGACCTGCTGGACTCGGTGGACCGCCGGCTGCGCGGCGGCGCGCACGGGCCCGACCACGAGCAGCTGCTGCTCGACTTCCGACTGCTGGTCTGCGACGACCTGGCCGGCAGCGGCTACTGCTATCTCGGACCGGGCGGCCGAGTGGAGCTGCTGGCGGCCACCTCGCGCCGCCTCGCCACCCGGCTGCTGACGAGCGCGCTGCTCGCCGTTCCCGCCGGCACGCCCGCCACCGTGCGGGACCTCACCGCCGAGCAGCAGTGGGCGCTGGACGTGGGGTTCGCCGCCGGACTGGAACTCGAACCCGACGGCTACCTGTGCCTGCGCGGCATGCGTCCGCCCTCGCCGTACATCCCGTCCGGCACCTACCTGTGAACCGCCGCGCCTCGGGCCGGTGGCGCGTGGGCGGGCCGAAGGGCCCGAGAGGTCAGCCGCGGACGCCGCAGAGGTGCAGCAGGGCCGCCACCTGGCGGTAGGGATCGGTCCGCCCGGCACGCTCCTCGGCCGCCATCAGCTGCTCCCAGAGCGCGCCCTCCGGCACCTGCGACGCGTCGTCCGGTGCCTGGTCGGTGAAGACCCGCACCCCGTACCACTGGTGCAGGGGGGCGTTGATGCCGACGAGGCTCGCGGTGAGCGCGTCGAGCCGGTCGGCGCGGGCGGTCAGGCCGAGCCTGTTGGTGTACGTGGCGTCGTCGAACGCGGCCAGCGCCCGCGGCCAGTCCCCGGCCTGTCCCGGCCGCATGGCCAGTGCGGCGGCGTTGCGCACCAGCAGCGACAGCAGGCCGCC
>NZ_BAAHCA010001421.1:0-861 GCF_054776295.1 Streptomyces sparsus | reverse complement strand
GCCCTCCGGCAACTGGTACGTGCTGGCAGCCGCCGGTGAGATCCGCTCCGACCGGACCTTCGGCCGTACCGTCGCCGGACAGGAAGTGGTGGCGTGGCGCGACCGGGCCGGCACGCTGCACGCCGGCCCCGGCTCCTGCCCGCACCTGGGAGCGCCGCTGCGGGAGAGCCCGGTGCGCTGCGGGCAGGTCGTGTGCCACTGGCACGGACTGGCCCTCAACGGGGCGCCGTTCGCCAGCTGGCAGCCCTACCCCGTGCACGACGACGGTGTGCTGGCCTGGGTGCGGCTCGACGAGGCCGGCGGTGAGGAACCGCTGCCCCGGCCGGTGCTGCCCACCCGTCCGACCCACCGGGACGCCGTGGTGTCCGCCGTGGTCGACGTGGAGGGCGTGTGCGAGCCGCAGGACGTCATGGCCAACCGCCTCGACCCCTGGCACGGAGCCTGGTTCCACCCGTACGCCTTCGTCGACCTCACCGTTGAGGATCCGGGTCCGGACGGGGACGAGCACGGCTTCGCCGTCGACGTCTCGTTCAGGGTGTCCCGGCGGCTGGTCGTCCCGGTGCGGGCGGTGTTCACCGCGCCCGAGCCCCGCACCGTCGTCATGCACATCACCGAGGGTGAGGGCCGGGGTTCCGTCGTGGAGACGCACGCCACGCCGCTCGCCCCGGACGACCGCGGCCGTCCGCGCACCGCTGTCGTCGAAGCCGTCATCGCCACCTCCGAACGCCGCGGCTTCCGGGCCGCCAGCCACTCCGCCGCCCTGCTCCGCCCGATGATGAGGGCCGCCGCCGGCCGCCTCTGGCGCGACGACCTGGCCTACGCCCACCGCCGTTGGCAACTGCGCAGCACAGGACGATTCCC
>NZ_BAAHCA010001420.1:0-862 GCF_054776295.1 Streptomyces sparsus | reverse complement strand
CGGCCGCGAGCCGTCCGGCGACACCCTGGACCGGTCGGACGACGGGCCCTCCGGCCACGACGACACCGGCGCCGGGCAGGACGGCGACGGTCGGGACGGCGACCGGCAGGACGGCGACGAGCAGGACGGCGACGAGCAGGACGGTGACGATCGGGACGGCGACGGGCCGCGGCGCAGCCTGACCGTGTACGCGGCCGGTACGGGACCGCGGGACTGGAAGCTGGCGCCGCCGTCCGCCGAGGACGACCACTTCGTGCCGCCCGACCCGCCGCCGCCGCCCCGGGGCGACACCGTCACCCGCTTCGCCTGGTTCGCGGTGCTCGGCGGGCCGGCGTTGCTGTTCGGCACGGTGCTTTTCCAGCTGGACATGACGTGGTGGATCACCACGCTGGGGATCGGCGGTTTCCTCGGCGGGTTCGGCACGCTCGTCGCCCGGATGCGCGACGGCCGGGACGACGACGGGTTCGACGACCCCGGCAGGGGCGCCGTGGTCTGACGCAGCCGGAACGGCCACTTCGCTGCCGGGTCCTGGACATGTGCCGTGCCGTACCGCCGGGCGACGATGGTTCCGCAAGGAACAACCCGACGGATTGGGGGAACGGCCGTGCTGGATCTTCTGGTGATCTTCTCGGTGATTGCGTTGCTGACGGGCTGGATGGTCGTGGTGCTGCTGCGCCGCGATGCCGGGACCCGCACCCACACCGAGGAGGGCCGGGCCGTCGAGGCCGAGGCCCGGGGCAGGTTCGAGAGCCTCGCCGGCGACCGGCGCTGCATGGACGGCGTCGTGGCGTACGCCCGCGGCGAGGCGAACCGCAGCAGCCGCCGCTACTGACCCTGCCGGGAGCCGGGGCCGGCGAACGGT
>NZ_BAAHCA010001419.1:0-866 GCF_054776295.1 Streptomyces sparsus | reverse complement strand
CGGCGGCCGGCACCCCGGTGCACCGGCCCGAACTCGGCGTGCTGGTCGCCACCGTCCCGGCGGACGACGCCGAACTGGCCGAAGCCCGCAGCGCGGTCGCGTCGGTCGACGACGAGGCGGTCCGGCTGCGGACGGCCGTCAAACCGCGCGACGGTTTCTTCACCACCTTCTGCGTCAGCCCCTACTCGCGCCACCTGGCCAGGTGGTGCGCCCGACGCGGACTGACCCCCAACCAGGTCACCACCGCCTCCCTGTTCACCGCCCTCGTCGCCGCCGGCTGCGCCGCCACCGGCACCCGCGCCGGGTTCGTCGCCGCGGGCGTCCTGCTGCTCCTGTCCTTCGTGTTGGACTGCGCCGACGGCCAACTCGCCCGCTACGCCCTGAAGTACTCCACACTCGGCGCCTGGCTGGACGCGACCTTCGACCGGGCCAAGGAGTACGCGTACTACGCCGGCCTGGCGCTCGGCGCCGCCCGCGCCGGTGACGACGTGTGGGCGCTGGCACTCGGCGCGATGGTGCTCCAGACCGCCCGGCACGTGGTCGACTTCTCGTTCAACGAGGCCAACCGGCCGGAGGACGGCAGCCCGGCGGCGAGCCCCGCCGCGGCGCTCTCCGAGCGCCTGAACAGCGTCGGTTGGACGGTCTGGGCCCGCCGCATGATCGTGCTCCCCATCGGTGAGCGCTGGGCCCTCATCGCGGTGCTGACGGCCCTCACCACGCCCCGCGTCACGCTCACGGTGCTGATCGCCGGCTGCGCCCTCGCCGCCTGCTACACCACCGCCGGCCGGGTGCTGCGCTCCGTCAACCGCCGTTCCCGGACCGGCCCGAAGGCCGCCGCCGCGCTCGCCGACCTGACCGACACCGGC
>NZ_BAAHCA010001418.1:0-867 GCF_054776295.1 Streptomyces sparsus | reverse complement strand
GGGGGCAGCGGGCGCCGGTGCAGCTGCCGGGGCGGGGCCCAGCAGGGTGTCGAGCAGGCCCTCGTCCAGCGCCGTGCCCACCGAGAGGTCCCCGGCGCCGCCGAACCCGGCGTCGTGCACGGCCGCGCTGACCAGGTACCGGCCCAGCGGGAACGTGCCGAAGCTCCAGTCCTCCTCGGCTCCGGCCGACGAGCCGTCCGGGCGGACCAGGCGGGCGCCGTGCTCGGTCAGCGCGAAGCCGAACTCGGTGAAGCGGAACCGCAGCCCCTGCCCGAGCGCCTTGCTGTACGCCTCCTTCAACGTCCACAGCCGCACCAGCCGGTCGTTGCGCGCGGTTCCGGTCAACTCGGCCATCGCGCCGCGCTCGTAGCCGGTGCAGGTCTGCGACTCCGAGCCGGTGCCAGCCATCTGCCGGTCGCCGCGCTCCACGTCCACACCGACCCTGCCCCGGCGGGTGATGCCCACCACGAGCATCTCCTCGGTGTGGCTCAGGCTGACGTCGATCTGGTCGCAGCCGCGCACGAAGGGACGCCCGCCGGCCTGGTACGCCAGGTCGACCAGCTCGGGCCGGGTGTCGATGGCCGCTGCCGCGGTGGCCCGCAGCAGCAGCCGGGAGGCCACGAACCGGTCCCGCAGCACCGGGTGCGTCATGCTCTCGTAGCGGTCCCAGTCCCGGCCCAGCATGCGGCGCAGCCGCACCGGGTCGCGGTGCTCGGGCAACCACGCGGCGCGCCGGCCGTAGACCAGCACGGTGCCGGTGACGGCCAGCGTCTCCCGGACGGACTGCCACGGGCCGTCCGGACCGTACACCGGCAGCGGGGCCCGCAACGGCTCCTCCGCCGGTGCGAGCCGTGCCGCCGGGGGCCC
>NZ_BAAHCA010001417.1:0-869 GCF_054776295.1 Streptomyces sparsus | reverse complement strand
CGGTGGAGGCGCACGGCACCGGCACCTCACTCGGCGACCCCATCGAGGCGCAGGCCCTGCTCGCCACCTACGGCCAGGGCCGCCTCGCCGACCGGCCGCTCCTGCTGGGCAGCGTGAAGTCCAACATCGGCCACACCCAGGCGGCGGCCGGTGTCGTCGGCGTCATCAAGACCGTGCTCGCCCTCCAGCACGGGGTCCTGCCCCCGACCCTGCACGCCGAACGCCCCTCGACCCACGTCGACTGGACAGCGGGCCACGTGCGGCTCCTCACCGACCCCGTCGACTGGCCGCACGCCGACCACCCGCGGCGCGTCGGCGTCTCCGCCTTCGGCGTCAGCGGCACCAACGCGCACGCCATCATCGAACAGGCCCCGCAAACCCCTGCCGAGGAGCCCGCCGCACCCGGTACGCCGCCCACCCGTCTGCCCGTCCTGCCCTGGGTACTGTCCGCACGCGACGAGGACAGCCTGCGAGCCCAGGCGAACCGCCTGGCCGCCCACCTGCATGCCCGCCCGGACGCGGACCCGTACGAGCTGGCCGCGTCACTGGCCACCAGCCGCACCGCCCACCCGCACCGCGCCGCGGTCCTCGGCACCACGCGCGACGACCTCCTCACGGGCCTCGACGCCCTCGCGTCGGCCCGACCCCACGAGAGCGTCCTCACCGGCACCGCCCGAGCCGAGGGCAAACTCGCGTTCCTGTTCTCGGGGCAGGGTGCGCAACGCCTGGGGATGGGCCGTGAGTTGTACGAGGCGTTTCCGGTGTTCGCCGATGCTTTCGATGAGGTCTGCGCCCAGATGGGCGAGGACTTGAAGTCGGTGGTGTTCGGTGATGATGCGGAGGTGTTGGGTCGGACGGAGTGGGCGCAG
>NZ_BAAHCA010001416.1:0-869 GCF_054776295.1 Streptomyces sparsus | reverse complement strand
GGGCGCGGGCCCGGGGGCGCCGGCGGTAGAGGCGCCGCTCCCACAGCGACCCGGGACGGGCCAGCCGGACCGCGCCGACCAGCGAGACGACGGGCACCAGCACCCCGAGCACCGCCATCCGGAACTTGCCCTTCGCCAACGCCACCAGCGAGCAGCAGACGTGGAAGCCGACCGTGCCCAGCACCGCTCCCCGGTCGCCGCGTTCCTCCTCGGTCAGCCCGTCGGTGCCGAACGGCGCGAAGCCCAGGAGGACCAGCCCGAGCAGGGCGGTGGTCAGCACCACGGCCTCGACGCTCTTGCGGCCGTTCTCGGTCCAGTAGACGTCGCTGAGGTAGACCACCAGCGCGAACTCGTCCAGCACCAGGCCGGTGCCGACGCCGAAGACGACCGCCGTGACGTACGCGACGGCCGAGCCGTCCGGGCGGCCGATGCTCGCGGCGAAGCCGCCGAACCCGCCCAGCACCATCAACACCACGCCGGGCACGACGTGGTGGATGTGGACGCCGCCGGAGGAGACGTCACGGAACGGGCCGTGCCCGGCACGGATGAGCCGGGTGATCGTGCGGGTCAGCAGAAAGGTCACCAGGAACGCCAGCAGGGCGAGCGTCAGCGGCAGTCTGCCCGCCTCGACGATGTCGCGGAGCCACCAGTCAGCCATGGCGCCAGGTTCGGGTGCCGACGGCCGTTAGCCTGACGTCCGATGAACGACACACCGCCACGTCCCACGGACGGCCTGCGCTTCGCCTTCGGCACCCTGACCGTGCTGCCCGTCCGGGTGACCCGCTGGGACCGTCCGGCGGCCCGTGCGGGCATGCTCTGCGCGCCGCTGGCCGGGGTCGTGGTGGGCCTGGCCGCCGCGGCGTTCGGCG
>NZ_BAAHCA010001415.1:0-870 GCF_054776295.1 Streptomyces sparsus | reverse complement strand
CGCCCCAGCCAGGTGCGCACCAGCCCGCCCCGCTCGCCCTCCCGGGCGGCGTCGTCCACGCAGGCGACCGCGGCGGGAAAACGTCGGCGCAGCTCCGCGAGATGCCGCAGACCGTCCCCCGAGGTCTGCCCGTACATGGCACCGAGCAGGGCGAGCTTGGCGCGCTCCCGGTCGCCGGCGAACGCGCGGTCGGACAGCACCGAGTACATGTCGCGGCCGCCGGCCGAGACCTGCTGGAGGCCGGCGTCCCCGGACATCGCGGCCAGCACCCGCGGCTCCAGCTGGTCGGCGTCGGCCACCACCAGCCGCCAGCCCGGGTCGGCTACCACCGCGCGCCGCACGACCCGGGGGATCTGCAACGCCCCGCCGCCGTTGGTCGTCCACCGACCCGACGGAGCCCCGGCGGGGAGGTACGTCGAGCGGAACCGGCCGCCGCGCACCCAGGAGCGCAGCCAGGACCAGCCGTGCGCGGTGTGCAGCCGGTAGAGGCTGCGGTAGCGCAGCAGCGGCTCGACGGCCGGGTGGTCGACGCGCTGGAGTTCCCAGGCCCGTGTGGAGCTGAGCGTGACACCGGCCCGCGCGAACGCCCGGACCACGTCCGACGGCAGGTCCGGGCGCACCCGCTCCCCGGGGCCGAACGCCCGCGACACCTCGTCGGCGAGCTCGGCCAGGCGCTGCGGCTCCAGGCCGCCCGGATACCGCTCGCCCAGCATCTCCGTGAGCAGCTCCCGGTGGACGTCCTCCCGCCACGGCATGCCGACCTGCCCCATCTCCTCGGCGACCAGCCAGCCCGCCGACTCGGCGGCGAGCAGCAGCCGCATCCGCCCGGGGTGCGGCACGGCGGCGGTGCGTGCCAGCTGCGCGGCGTAG
>NZ_BAAHCA010001414.1:0-871 GCF_054776295.1 Streptomyces sparsus | reverse complement strand
GGCCGCACCGCACCGGCCGGGTCACCGCCGGACGCCTCCCTCTCACGCCCGCCACGGCCCGCTCGGCTCCCACGGCGCCCGTGCGCGGCCCAGGCGGGCCCCTGAGCGTCTCCCAGACCCTCAGACGAGGGGTTTGCCGTGCAGCTCCACACCGGCGCTCCGCAGCTCCTCCAGGGCCGCGCCGGTGGTCGCCTCGGACACCCCGGCCGTCAGGTCCAGCAGCACCTGGGTGCGGAAACCGGCCCGGACGGCGTCCAGCGCGGTGGCCCGCACACAGTGGTCGGTGGCGATGCCGACGATGTCGACCTCGCTCACCTCGCGGGCCCGGAGCCAGTCGGCGAGCGGGACGCCGTTCTCGTCGCTGCCCTCGAAGCCGCTGTAGGCGGCCGAGTAGGCGCCCTTGTCGAAGACGGCGTCCAGCGCGCCGGACGCCACCGCCGGGGCGAAGTTCGGGTGGAAGCCGACGCCCTCGGTGCCGGCCACGCAGTGCGGCGGCCAGGAGTGGGCGAAGTCGGGGTTCTCGGAGAAGTGGTCGCCGGGGGAGACGTGGTGGTCGCGGGTCGCGACGACGTGCCGGTATCCGGCGGCGGCGTCACCGATCAGGTCGGTGACGGCGGCTGCCACGTCCGCGCCCCCGGACACGGCGAGGCTGCCGCCCTCGCAGAAGTCGTTCTGCACGTCGACGACGATCAGGGCCCGGTGCATGGTGCACACCCTCTTCGGCTGGGAGCGGGAAACGGCCTGGCTGGGTGAGGCGGTCCACGGCGCACTTCGGCCGTCATGTCCGAGACTAGACACTCCACGGTCGGAGCGGGAGGGCGCGGGTCGGCGCACCGGCACCGCCGGGCGCCCCCCGCCGAGCGGCGGGGGA
>NZ_BAAHCA010001413.1:0-871 GCF_054776295.1 Streptomyces sparsus | reverse complement strand
TGGCGGCGGTGCCGTACCGGGCGCGGTGAGGCCTCGGGGCTCGGTGCGACGCGCGCACCGCGAGGGAGCCGACCGGCGCGGGGCCGGCCGGTCCGTTCGTCAGAGCGCTCGGGTCACTCGTCGTGCTCCTGCGGCGGCAGGGCCGCGATCACCGGGTGGTCGCGCTCGATCAGGCCGAGCTTGCTGGCTCCGCCCGGCGAGCCCAGCTCGTCGAAGAACTCCACGTTCGCCTTGTAGAAGTCCTTCCACTCCTCCGGGGTGTCGTCCTCGTAGAAGATCGCCTCCACCGGGCAGACCGGCTCACAGGCCCCGCAGTCGACGCATTCGTCCGGGTGGATGTACAAGGACCGCTGGCCCTCGTAGATGCAGTCGACGGGGCACTCCTCGATGCACGCCTTGTCCTTCAGATCGACACAAGGCTGCGCGATGACGTAGGTCACGCTGTCGTTCCTCCTCGGTAGGGCTCATATCGCGCGGGAGCGCGGCGTCGTCGATGCCCGCACCTAGTATCGCCGTTCCGGGGCACGAGACGAACAAGAGGGTCGGACAGAGCAGTGGAATTCATCATGAGCGGTCGTCTTGAGGTCCGTCTGACCCCCGAGGACGTGGGGAAACGTGTCTCGGTGCGTAGTTTGACCGGGTCCTCGGAGAGCGGGGCCCGTCTCACCGACACCCTGGGGGTTCTCACATCATGGGACGAGGGTGTGCTCCGCGTCACTCGCCGGGACGGTGAGGTGGTCACCCTGGAGCGGTCCGCGGTGGTCGCGGGAAAGGTGGTGCCGCCGGCCCCCGCCCGACGGCGCGGGCTGCCTGCGGCCGACGTCACCGAGCTGATCCGGGTGGCCGACCGCGGCTGGCCGGCGACCGAGCG
>NZ_BAAHCA010001412.1:0-876 GCF_054776295.1 Streptomyces sparsus | reverse complement strand
GCCGGCCGGCAGCAGGGGCAGCGCACCGCGCAGGACGGCCATCGGAGCGAGCGCGTTGACCGTCATCAGGTGTTCCGCCACCTCCTCGGGCAGTTCCTCGGCGGGGCCGAAGGCGGCCACGCCCGTCGCGCACACCACCGCGTCCAGGCCGGACAGCTCCCGCTGCGCCCAGGTCGCCAGCGCGGCGCAGCCGTCCAGGTCATAGGCGTCGCACTGCCTGGTGGGGCGTCCGCCCAGGTCACGGGCCCGCTCGGCAAGACGCTCGGCGTCCCGGCCGGCCAGGGCCACCTGCGCGCCGCGAGTGGTGAGTTCCGCGGCGAGCGCGCCGCCGATCACGCCGGTACCGCCGACCACCAGCACCCGGGCTCCGTCGATGTCCATCCGTCCTCCGTCTCGACTTGTCCGGCCCCCAGCGTCGCCCGCGGCGCACCCGCGCACCGGGAGGACGCGCCGCACCCGCCGGGCCGCCGCCCCGGCGGTCAGCCGACCCTGGTGGTGGTGAAGGTGGAGCAGCCCTGGGCGAGCGCTCGGCCCTCCAGGCGCTGCGGGGAGGCGGGATCGTAGGAAGCGGACAGGTCGCCCATCTCGTACCCGAACGGCTGCTCGATCCAGCGTTCGCCGAAGAGCCGCAGCACACCGTCCTCCCAGGTGCCGACCATGGCGAACGAGCCGCTGGCCACCCCCGGGTTGGCGGGCACGGGGAAGAAGGTGAAGACGGCCTGCACCCCGCCGCCGGGACGGGCCTCCACCGTGAGCTCCATGCCGGTCGGACCCTGCGCGCACTCGTAGGTGCCGCGCCAGGTGCCGGCCATCGGGAGTTCTGCGGTGCCGGAGGACGGTCCGGGCCCGGCGGTGCCCCCGTCCGGGCCGTCCGTG
>NZ_BAAHCA010001411.1:0-876 GCF_054776295.1 Streptomyces sparsus | reverse complement strand
CGGTCGTCCGCGACCCGCCTCGGCGCCGGACGGATCAGCCGCGCAGCAGCCCGTCCCCGGCGCCGAGGGCCGTCTCCGCCGCGAAGCCCAGTACCTGCGAGGCGGTGTCGACGGTGCGGTGCACCGGAAGGCGCGAGTGGCCGTTCCCGTCGACGAGGTCCACCACGGCACCCCGCTCGCCCTGGAGCGTCGGCGTGGTGACGGTGGCGTTCGGCATCGCCAGGCGCGGCATGCCCGACTCCTCGACGCCCGGGTTGGTGAGCGGCAGCGCCACGTCGACCGCGGGTGTGACCGCGGTCAGCGGTGTGCTGTCCGTGCTGATCCGCGCACTGGTGGAGTTCTCGTTGCGGTCCGAGCCGAGCAGCGGCACGGTCACGTCCGCGGTCGGCGTGTCCAGGATCGTGCCGACCTCCGGCACCAGCGGCACGTTCAGCTGGTCGTCCTTCATGATCTGCGGCACCGACGGAGTGGACAGCGGGTTCGACGGCACGGTGGCGTGGATGGTCGGCGCGTCCAGCGGCAGCACCGTCTCGATGCTCTCCAGCGGCACGTCCACCGGTACCTGCGATCCCGCGTCGGCGGCGGCAGCGGTGGCCGGAGCCAGTGCGGCTGCCGTGCACGCCGCCAGTGCCGCGAACCTGCCCTGCGGTGACATCTTCATTCTGGTCCTGCTCCTCTTGGTGAACTCAACACTCCGGTGTATGTGCGAACGAGCGTCCCGAGGCGGGGAGTGCGGTCAACCACCCGCTTGGAGTATTCGTGTGACGAGGCGCGGGCGCCGGCGCGTCGCCGCCCCTGCCGGGCCGGTGACCGGGCGGGCGGTGACGGCGAACGTGGGGAGACAGGGAGACGCGGCCGGCCCGGGCGTCCCCGGAC
>NZ_BAAHCA010001410.1:0-877 GCF_054776295.1 Streptomyces sparsus | reverse complement strand
GCGGCGTCCTCGCCGTACCCCTCGGCGGCGAGTTGCAGGGCCACTCCGGTGGCCAGCCGGTGGTGCGTGCCGGTGGAGGTGGCCAGCCCGGCGGTGACCAGTTCGGCCAGCTCGGCGTCGGCGTGCGGTTCGTCGAGCAGCGCGGGCAGATGTGCCGCGGCGGGCAGCTCACCGTCGAGTGCGACGGCCAGCCTCAGCGTCTCCTGGGCGGGTGCGGAGAGTTCCGCGGCCAGCGAGCCGGCGGTGATGGTGGCGACGGAGAGTTCGGGCAGTTCGGCGTCGGGGGACGCCTCCAGGCGCGCGTCGCGCTGCCGCAGCACCGCTCCGGCCTGCACGAAGCGCAGCGGCAGCCCTTCCGACTCGAACCACAGGTCGGCGGACCAGTCCGCCTCCGCGTCCGTCAGCGGGCGGCCGACGGCGTGTTCGAGCAGTTCCAGGCAGGCGGTGCGGCTGATGCCGCCGAGATGGACCTCTTCGACGAACGAGCCGGGTGAGGGTGCGGCCACGTGCGGGGTGGCCGCGATCAGGAAGGCGCATTCGGGGGTGGCCCGCAGCAGTTCGTCGAGCGCGGCGCCACCGAACTCTATGTCGTCGAGCACCACGACGGCGCCCACGCCGGCCAGCGCCGTCAGCAGCTCCTCGCGGTCCGGGCGGTGCAGCTCGGTGCGGTAGACGGTGGCGTGCAGCTCGTGCAGCAGGTCCGTGGGGGTGCGGTGGTAACCGTGCAGGCGGACCACGCCGTCGGGTGCCAGCTCGGCGCAGTCGCCGACGACGGCGTCCAGCAGTGCGGTCCGGCCGGATCCGGCCGGACCGGTGAGGCGGACCGAGCGGCCGCGGGCGAGCAGCCGGACGAGGCGCTCGCGTTCCTCCTCCCGCT
>NZ_BAAHCA010001409.1:0-878 GCF_054776295.1 Streptomyces sparsus | reverse complement strand
GTTCGGCCGCCGGGCGTGCGGCAGCCGGGGGGCTGTCGGGCCCGGCGGGGTGCGCGGGCGACGCTCCAGCCGCGACCGGAGCGCTGGTACCGGCTTCGGCGTCTGTGTCAGGGCCCGGTGGCACGGTCGCTGCCTTCCTGCAGGTCATGAGGTGATGAAGCTGACCGTACAACGCGAACGGCCCAACGGGGCCCTGGAGGCGCGTGGGAGTGGGCGGGATCTCGCCACAGCCGGGGGAAGCCGGCGACCGGCCGGGGGGGGCGGTGGGCGCGGCCGGGGTGCGGATCGGGCCCGGCGCTCTTCGGGCCGGCCTGGGATCCGCTGGCTGCGGGTCAACCGAGAGCCGTTGTCTACTGAGCGCCGAGCCCTACCCGGGTCGCACCTGCCGACCTGCTGAAACCTTCCGCCCCCGTGCCGCGGGCGCTGGACCTGGCTGCCTGTGGTGAGGTGTCATCCGGCACCTCACCGTGGCCCAGCGGCGTTCGACGACTGCGCGGTGGATCTTTCGGTCGGACGTCCTGTGGTGGGACTCGGCCGAACCTACCCGCCTTCCGATGCCGCCTGTCAACACCCCCCTGACCTGCCATTTCTCCGCAAATGGCCAGGTCAGCGAGGAGGTGGGGCCGGGCGGGTGACAGGCCCAGCAGTCATCATTCGGCGGAACGCCGGGCGCCGGATCACTCGTTCGGCGCCGCGTGCACGGTGCGGCCGGCCACCACCGTCCGCAGGCACACGGGCAGTTGCCCGCCGGGGCTGAGGTCCGGCAGGCCGGGCGTTCCGGACCGCGGATCGGTCGACCAGTTGGCGACGCGGTTGTCCGGGGCCTGCACCACGAGGGCGCCGGTGCGCCACACCGCGTAGTCCGCCGGCGCGCCGGG
>NZ_BAAHCA010001408.1:0-878 GCF_054776295.1 Streptomyces sparsus | reverse complement strand
AACGCGCCCCGGGCCAGGCGGTGCAGCAGCGCCGCCGTCACGTCGCGCCGCTGCGCCGCCTGCTCGGCGGTCGGGCGGCTCAGGTGCGGGGTGGAGTTCAGCAGGCCGAAGACGGCGTGCACGGCGGTGCGGGCCTGGAGCTCCGGCACGTCCGGGTGGACCTGCCGGACCACCGACACCCACAGTTCGACGTAGCGGCGCTGGAGCCGGCGCACCCGTTTGCGGTCGTCGTCGCGCAGCCGGTCGAGTTCGCGGTCGTGCAGGGTGATCAGGTCCCGGTCGTCGAGCGCGAAGTCGATGTGGCCGCCGATGAGCGCGTCCAGGGTGTCGGACGGGGCCAGGGAGGCCGCGGCGGACTCCGCCAGCCGCAGCCGTCCGCCGTCGTGCAGCCGTTCGCTGATGCCCACCAGCAACTCGGCCAGCATCGCGTCCTTGCCGGCGAAGTGCCGGTACAGGCCGGGTCCGCTGATGCCGACGGCCGCGCCTATCTCGTCCACCCCGACGCCGTGGAAGCCGCGCTCGGCGAACAGGCGGGCGGCCTCCCGCAGGATCTGCTCGCGGCGGGTCGGTGCGGTGGGCGCCGGGCCCCGGGCGGTCCCGGTCCTCGTGGTCATGCGGATGATTCTAGACAGTGCGGGTTAGTGAGCGTTAACCTGGCCGCGTACGTTAACGCCTATTAACCGCGAGATCGCGGCTCGACCGCGAGCGCGCGACCGGCACCGCGAGCGAGGGGGCTCACGTCCATGCAGCAGGCACCGCCGCTGACCGTCACCGCGGACCCGGCGTCGAACACCTGGCGCACCAACGAGGCCGCGCACCGCGAGCTGGCCGCCCAGCTCCGCGAGAAGCTGGCCCGGGCCCGGCTGGGCGGCGGCGAG
>NZ_BAAHCA010001407.1:0-879 GCF_054776295.1 Streptomyces sparsus | reverse complement strand
CACGACGGGGACGCCGGCTCGTGCGGCCGGGCGGTGCGGGGTGGCGGCGGAAGGGGTCCCGGCGTCAGGCCAGGCCGGCGACGAGGTCGGCGACGGCCTTGCGGCGGCCGGTGTAGAACGGCACCTCTTCACGGACGTGCAGCCGGGCCTCGGAGGCGCGCAGATGACGCATCAGATCGACGATCCGGTGCAGCTCGTCCGCCTCGAAGGCGAGCAGCCACTCGTAGTCGCCGAGGGAGAACGACGCCACGGTGTTGGCGCGGACGTCGGGAAAACCGCGGGCCATCTTGCCGTGGTCGGCGAGCATCCGGCGACGGTCCTCGTCGGGCAGCAGGTACCACTCGTAGCTGCGCACGAAGGGGTAGACGCTGACGTACTCGCGGGCCTGCTCGTCGGCGAGGAACGCCGGCACGTGCGACTTGTTGAACTCGGCGGGCCGGTGCAGCGCCATGTTCGACCAGACCGGCTCCAGCGCGCGCCCCAGCCGGGTCCGCCGGAACAGGTTGTAGGCCTCCTGGAGCGCGTCGGAGGTCTCCGCGTGCCACCAGACCAGGACGTCGGCGTCGGCGCGCAGCCCGGAGACGTCGTAGGTGCCGCGGACGGTGATGTCCTTCGCGGCGAGCTGCTCGAACAGCTCCTCGACCTCCTCCGCGTAGCCGGCACGGTCCTCCGGCAGCACGTCGCGCAGCCGGAAGACCGACCACAGGGTGTAGCGGATGACCTCGTTGAGGTCCTTGGCCTTCTTGCCCGCGTTGGGGGCCTTCTCCGGTGCAGCAGTCATGCGCCTATTCTCGCCCCTGCCCGGCGGGCCGTTGCGCCAGGGTCGCCTCGGCCGCCCGCCGGGCGCCGGCGACACAGGCCGCCACGCCGACGCCGTCG
>NZ_BAAHCA010001406.1:0-881 GCF_054776295.1 Streptomyces sparsus | reverse complement strand
GCACCGGGCCTGCTCCTCCCGACGGCCGCGTAGCGCCGACCGGCTCCCTCGGACCGCCCGTCCGACCGGCCGGTGGTGTCCGCGCGGCTCGTCACGCCGAATCCCCGTCACGGGAACCGATGATTCCGGCTCGACGAGAGCTTCGTGGAGGACCCATGTCCGTTCTTGCTCCCCTCGGTGCGCTGCTGGCGCACCTGTCCGTCCTGCTCGGCCTGCTGTTCGGCGGCTCGGCGACGGCCGCCGCCGTCGTCGCGCTGACGCTCGGGGTGCGCCTCGCGCTGCACCCGCTCGCCCGTGCCGCCGCCCGTGGCGAACGAGCCCGGGCAGCGCTCGCCCCCCGGCTCGCCGAGATCCGCGAGCGGCACCGCCGAAACCCGCAGCGCATGCAGAAGGCGACAGCCGAGCTCTACGCTGAGTCGGGCTCCTCACCGCTGGCCGGCTGCCTGCCGACGCTGCTGCAACTGCCCGTCTTCCTCGTCCTGTACCAGCTCTTCACGAGCCACAGCTCGGGACTGCTGGACGAAGCGCTGCTCGACGCGCCGCTGGGCGGCACCTGGTTCGCGGCGCTGGCGGAGGGCGGCCTGCTGGGCGGCGCCGGCCTCGTCCACCTCGGCCTGCTGGTGGTGCTGACCGCCGTCGCCACCTGGTCGTTCGTCCAGACCAGTCGACGCACGAAGCGGCTCGGCAGTGTCCCGGAGGGGCCGATGCGCCTGCTGCCGCTGCTGTCGTACGGCACGGTGGTCAGCGCCGCCGTGGTGCCGCTGGCCGCCGCCCTCTACCTGGTGACCAGCACCACCTGGACCACCGCGGAACGGGCACTCCTGCTGTGAGCCCCGGGCCGCCGGACACCGGCCGGGGCGCGCCCCGGCCGGGCGGGTCAG
>NZ_BAAHCA010001405.1:0-882 GCF_054776295.1 Streptomyces sparsus | reverse complement strand
GACGCGCGCGGCGACCAGCTCGGCCAGCGCCTCGCGCAGCTCGGCGACCCCCTCCCCGGTGAGGGCGGACAGCGCCAGCACCTGGGCCCCGGGTTCGCCGTGCTCCCCCAGTGCCATGCCGTCCTCGTCGAGCAACCGCCGCAGGTCACCGACCACCTCGTCGGCGGCGTCGCCCGGCAGCCGGTCCGTCTGGTTGAGCACCACGTGCGTCACCTCGGCGTGCCCGGCGTACGGCTTGAGGTAGTTCTCGTGCAGGGCCGCGTCGGCGTACTTCTCCGGGTCGACCACCCAGATGACGGCGTCGACCAGCTTCAGCATGCGGTCCACCTGCGCCCGGTGGTCCGTCATCGTGGAGTCGTGGTCGGGCAGGTCAAGCAGCACCAGGCCGCGCAGGCCCAGGTGCTGCGAGTCCCGCAGATGCGCCCGGCGCCGCGACCGGGACGGGACGCCCAACCGCTCCAACAGCCCGTCGGCGCCACCGGACCGCTCGGTCGCCTCCCACACGCAGGCCACCGGCGCGGCGGTGGTCGGCCGCCGCACCCCGGCCTCGGAGAGCTGCGCGCCGGCCAGGGCGTTGAACAGGGTGGACTTGCCGCTTCCGGTCGCGCCGGCGATGGCCACCGTGGTGTGCGCGCGGGACAGCCGGCCGCGGGCCGCGGCCTCGTCCAGCACCCGGGTCGCCTCGTTGAGCGTCTCCGGTGACAGCCGGGTGCGGGACAGCCCCACCAGCTCCCGAAGGGCCGTCAGCCGCTCCCCCAGTCCGCTCTCCCGGCCCGGCACCACGGGCACCGGCGCGACCGGGGTGTCGAGGTACTCGGGGCCCTGCGCGGGGGCGGGAGCGGGCGGTGACGCGGGCGGCGGAGGGAACCCGCCGGGGGGCGG
>NZ_BAAHCA010001404.1:0-882 GCF_054776295.1 Streptomyces sparsus | reverse complement strand
CCGGCCGATGCCGGACCGACGGCCCGGGCCGCGGGCGCCGTCCGCGGACGGCCGGGTCACCAGCCGCGTTCGCGCCACTGCGGCAGGGCCGGACGCTCCGCGCCGAGCGAGGTGTCGTCACCGTGGCCGGGATAGACCCAGGTCTCGTCGGGGAGTTCACCGAAGAGCTTGGTCTCCACGTCGTCCAGCAGGGTCGCGAAGTTGTCCGCGTCACCGAAGGTGTTGCCCACTCCGCCGGGGAACAGGCAGTCGCCGGTGAAGACGTGGGGGTGGCCGTGCGGGTCGTCGTAGACGAGGGCCACCGAGCCCGGCGTGTGACCGACCAGGTGGCGGACGTGCAGCCGGCACTCGCCGACGGCCACCTCGTCGCCGTCGGCGAGCGGTACCTCGGTGGCCACCGGGATGCCCTCCACGTCGTCCCGGCCGGCGCAGGTGCGGGCACCGGTGGCGCGCACCACCTCCTCCAGCGCCTGCCAGTGGTCGCCGTGGCGGTGGGTGGTGACGACCGTGCGCACGCCGTCGTCACCGATCAGGGAGAGCAGCGTCGGCGCGTCGTTCGCGGCGTCGATCAGCAGCTGTTCACCGGTGGCGCGGCAGCGCAGCAGGTAGGCGTTGTTGTTCATGGGGCCGACGGCGACCTTGGAGATCATCGGGTCGGCCAGTTCGAGCACGTCGGCGGCTCCGCCGACGGTGACCTTTCCGCTGTAGGGCATGGGGGGTGCTCCTCTCCTGCCGGTCGCCGGGCGGCGACCGGTTGTGCGGGGTGCGGCGATCGGGACGGCTGCGCGGGTCGGGGCGGTGTGCTCAGAGCGGGGGCAGGACCGGCAGGGCGGGTGCGTCGGTGGTCAGCCCGCTGCCGCGGGTACGGCCGGCCAGCCAGCC
>NZ_BAAHCA010001403.1:0-882 GCF_054776295.1 Streptomyces sparsus | reverse complement strand
CTGCCCGGGCCCGCCCCCGCACCGGTTCCGCCGCCGTCTCCGGCGCCTGTGACGTCACAGGCGCCGGCCCGGCTCAGCGCAGGATGCCGGCCCGGCGGGCGGCCGTCAGCCAGGCCGGGAACTCCGACAGCAACCGGTCGTACAGCTCCGGGTCGGAGAGCGTGCCGATGTCGTCCACCGCGAAGAAGCCCACGTTGTCGACCCGCCGGCCCGGCAGCGTGTCGAACTTCTCCAGCACGCCGTAGTTCGCCTTGCCGAGCCCCACGAACTGCCAGAACACCGGCTCCTCGACGGCTGCCCGCAGCTCCCGTTCGATCTCCGCGTTGCGGTAGACGCCGCCGTCGGAGAAGAACAGCACCAGCGTCGGGTCGGTCGTCGGGTGCTCGCGCACGAAGGCCCGCACCTCGGCGATGACCTTCTGCTCCTCGTTCTGGATGCCGACGGTGCGCATGTCGACCTGGCCCTCGCCCAGCCCGCGTCTGGCCTTCTTCGGGCGGCCGAACAGGCTCATCTGCCCGACCCGGACATGCAGCCGCAGCCACTCCGGCAACTCGCCCAGGCGCAGGTCCGGCAGCCGGGCCGGATGCGAGGCGAACGTCCACGCCTGCATCTCCCCGTCGTCGTCGAGCTGCGCGGCGACGGCCGCCATGCGCTCCACCACACCGGCGACCACTCCCTTGGCGTAGAGCGGCGCCATCGAGCCGGACGCGTCGAGCACCAGCAGCACCCGTGCCGTCGCCCCCTCCGCGCCGTGCTTGCGCAGGCTCACCGCGACCTGCTCCTTGCGCAGCGACAACCTCTTGCGCATGTCCACCGGCAAGCGCTCCTCGCCCTTCGCCCACCGCACACCGCCGGCGGGCGCCGGGGCGGCGGCCGGGGGCG
>NZ_BAAHCA010001402.1:0-884 GCF_054776295.1 Streptomyces sparsus | reverse complement strand
CGGCACCCGGCGACCCCGCCCCCGCTCGCCGCAGTGCCCCGCTCGCCGCAGTGCCCCGCCCGTCGCCCTGCTCGCTGCGACGGGCGGGGCCCGTGGCGCTGATGTGGCTCTGACCAGCGCGTTTCCGGCCTGATTGGGCTGACATTCGGCCGCGCCCGCTGATTCCGCCTCCCCGCTCCGACGCCTCTGGACACCATGGAAACGTCCCGCCAGTGACCACGGGAAGGTGACCAGATGGGGAAGCAGACCAAGTGCGGGTCCACCGCGACACGAACGGGCCGGCCGTGCCGCCACCCGGCGATGATCGGCTACTCACGCTGCCAGCTCCACCGCGGCGAGTGGACCCCGACGCAGATCCGGCGCCGGAAGAAGCGCTGAAGCCCGAACCGCCACCGCAGCCGCCACGCCCGCCCCCACGCAGGGTCGGCGCCCCACGCCCGTGGCCCTCCATCCCGTTCGGGACTGAGGGCCACGGGCCGTCCTTGGGCGTGCGGCGCGGGGCACACGCGTATTGCGTGCGGCCCACTCACGTGATCGGCGGGGCGGCCGTAGGGCTTTCCCTCCTCTGCCCGAAGCCGACGGTGTCAGCCCTGCGGACGACGCCCCGTCAGCCGCGGGTCGCACACGGGCGAGACCTGAGCCTGACGCAGGGACGGCGGCGGCGCGGGCAGCATGGCCGGGTGACTCAGACGCTGCCGGGCCTGCACCTGTCCCTCCTGGAAACCCTCGTGATCGCGGCCGCTGTGACGCTGGCGACGGCCCGCTGGCTGCCACGACAGGTGCGCGGCCCCGTCGCGATCGGCGCTGGGGCCGCCGTGCTCGTGGGCGGCGCGGCGGTACTGCTGGGCCCGATGCGCTGGCAGATGCTGCCGGTCCTCGCCGGT
>NZ_BAAHCA010001401.1:0-886 GCF_054776295.1 Streptomyces sparsus | reverse complement strand
CCGGGGTCGGTGGGGCCGGGGTCGTGCCGGTGGGTGGGGCGTGCGACGACGTAGCCGATCAGGCGCGGGGCCCCGTCCGGGGTGGGTACGGCGGTGACGGCGGCGGCGGTCACGCCGTCCAGGGTGAGCAGCGCGGCCTCGATCTCGGCGGGTTCGACGCGGTGGCCCCGGATCTTCAGCTGGTCGTCCGCCCGTGCCAGGTAGCGGAGTTCCCCGTCCGGCGTCCACTGGGCCAGGTCGCCTGAGCGGTAGAGCCGGGCGCCGGGCGGGCCGAAGGGGTCGGCGACGAAGCGGGCCGCGGTCAGGCCGGGCTGCCCCAGGTATCCCTGAGCGACGCCCGGGCCGCCCACGTACAGCTCGCCGGGGACGCCGTCGGGCACCGGGCGCAGGCTGTCGTCGAGCAGGTGGAGCCGGGTCCCGGGCAGCGGGGTCCCGATCGGGCTGCCGTCGCGGTCGGCGTCCCGGGCGGTCAGGTCGCGGCGGGTGGCGTGGACCGTGGTCTCGGTGATCCCGTACAGGTTGACCAGGGTGGGCGCGGTCGGCCCGTCGTGGCGCCGGTACCAGTCGCGAAGGGTCCGGGGACGCAGTGCCTCTCCCCCGAACACGATCCAGCGCAGGGCGAGTCCGCGGCCGCGCGCGGGGTCCTCGGCGTCGGCGCGGTCCAGGGCGGCGAAGGCGGACGGGGTCTGGCTGAGCACGGTGACGCGCTCGCGGGCCAGGAGGTCGAGGAAGGCGCGGGGCGAGCGGGCCACGTCGTGGGGGACCACGACGAGCCGCCCGCCGTGTGCCAGCGCCCCCCACATCTCCCACACGGAGAAGTCGAAGGCGCAGGAGTGGAAGAGCGTCCACACGTCGCTCGCTCCGAAGCCGAAGGGGGCGGCGGCGT
>NZ_BAAHCA010001400.1:0-887 GCF_054776295.1 Streptomyces sparsus | reverse complement strand
CCAGGCTCGCGCTCGCACCCGTGGAGACCCCCGTCGGCGCGTGGACGGCTCTGCTGTGTGTGCCGGCCGGCGTACTGCTGCTGCGGGCCGGCCGGCGTGCGCGGTTCGAGCCGCCCGACCCGGAGCAGGCACGGGAGTCCGCCACCCTGCCCGTCCCGACACCCGCCGAGGAGGCGGTCCGATGAGTCTCACGCTGACCCCGCTGCGGAGTCCGCACACCCGCCTGCTGCTGCTGGCCCTGCTGCTGGTCGCGGTGGCGGTCTGCGGGGTGCTGGCCGGGCGGGCGCTGACCCCCGCGGCGGTGGTCGACGTGCTAACCGGTGGCGGGGACCGCACCGATCGGCACGTGCTGTTCCAACTGCGCCTGCCCCGCGTGCTGGTGGCGCTCGGAGCGGGCGCCTGCCTGGGCGTCGCCGGACTCGTCCTCCAGTCGGCGCTGCGCAACCCGCTCGCCGGGCCGGAGGTCACCGGCGTGACCCCCGGCGCGGTGCTCGGAGCCGTCACCGCCACCGGACTCGGCCTGACCGGCTGGGACTCCCCGGCGGCCGTGGTGGTCGCCGCCACGCTCGGCGGCTTCACCGGCGCGGGCCTGCTGTGGGTGATGGCGGGTCGGGAGCGGTCCGGCAGCGGCGACCCGGCGGGCATCGCCGTCCACGGGGTGCTGGTGTCGGCGGTGCTGGGCGGTCTCACGGCGATGATGCTGCTGGTGGCTCCGGGCCAACTGGGCAGCGTCGTGCAGTGGTTGGTGGGCAGCACCGAGGGACGGGTGTGGGAGCACTGGCACCTGCTCTGGCCGTGGGCCCTGGTGTGGGGGACGGCCGCGTGGCTGCTGGCCGGGCCGCTGACGCTGCTGCGCTGCGGCGACGAGCAGGCCGCCGCGGCCGGCC
>NZ_BAAHCA010001399.1:0-887 GCF_054776295.1 Streptomyces sparsus | reverse complement strand
CGGCGCGGTCCGGCGGTGACCGGTGTGCGCGCCGCGGCGGGTGGCGCCTGGGTCAGCGTCCCTGGAGACGGGCCGAGGTGGCGCGTGCGGTGCCGAGGTTGCCGTAGAGCTTCGCGCCGGGGCACTCGGTGGCGAACCCGTCCCGGTGGCCGGAGATGGTCCGCATCGTCACCTTCGTGCCCGCTGCGTACTTGCCGCCGCCCGAGGTCAGCCTGACGCTGCCGGCCGGATTGCGCCCGAACAGGCCCAGCTTCCAGGCGGTGAGCTTGGCGACTCCGTCGACCGCGGCCCTGGGGGGCGGCGTGGAGCCGTAGGAGCCCAGGACCGCGACCCCCATGCTGCTGCTGTTGAAGCCGTAAGTGTGGGCCCCCATGACGGGTTTGGCCACACCCCCGGCACGACCCTCGTAGATCGTGCCGCACTTGTCGACGAGGAAGTTGTACCCGATGTCGCGCCAGCGCAGGCTCTTGACGTGGTACTGGTAGATGCCCCGGATGATCGAGGGCGCCTGCTGGCAGGAGTAGTTGTTGCTCATCGCCGTGTGGTGGACGAAGGCGGCCCGCACGGTCTTGGTGTAGGCGAACCTCTTCTCCCGCCACTTCTCGTTGGCCCGCCAGCCCTTGCGGGTGACGATCCCGGGCCGGGGTCCGATGAACGGCCGCGACTGGGCGGCCGGTGCGCCGACGGCGGCGGCGTTGGTGACGCTTCCGCCGGTGGTGGTGCCGGTGGTGGTGCCCAGTAGTTCCGCCTCGGTCTCCTCCTTGGTCAGCGGCGGGATCAGGTCGGCGCCGAGCGGGGCGAGCGGCGAGTTGGCGCCGCTGCTGGCTGCCACGTCGGGATCGAGGTCGGGGGGCGCCGCCGCACGGGACGCGCTCGCGGCGCCGTCC
>NZ_BAAHCA010001398.1:0-889 GCF_054776295.1 Streptomyces sparsus | reverse complement strand
AGCGGCGGTGGACCCCGGCGTCGCGGCCGGTCAGCCACCGGGCTCGGCGTCGGGACCGGCCGACACCGCACGGCTGGCTGTGCGTCGCGACCGGTCAGCCGTACCGGGGCTCGGCGTGCATCTCCCAGATGAGGCACTCCGCGGGCCCCGCTGACGCGGAGGCCTGGAGACCGCTCCCGCCGGTGGCCCGGATCGCGTCACCGGGCGCCAGTTCCTCCCCCGCCACCAGCATCCGGCCGCGGGTGACCACCAGGTGCGTCCAGGGCGCGTCCGGCACCGCCGTACGCTCACCGTCCGCGAGCCGGCGTACGTGCAGCACCGCCTCGGTACGGGAGAGCGCGTAGGGGGTGCCGTCGGCGATACCGCGCACCACCTCGTACTCGGGCTCCGCTCCGAACCGGCCCGGTACCAGCCACATCTGAAGGAAGGTCAGTGGTTCCGGGCCCTCGTTGCGCTCGCTGTGCCGCACCCCGGACCCGGCGCTGAGGCGCTGCACGTCGCCCGGGCGCACCACGGTCGCGTGGCCGGTGGAGTCCTCGTGGGTGAGTTCACCCGAGAGCACCCAGGTGACGATCTCCAGATCCCGATGGGCGTGCTCGGCGAAGCCGGCGCCCGGCGCGAGCCGTTCCTCGTTGCAGGCCACCAGCAGGCCGAAGCCGGTGTTGGCGGGATCGTAGAAGCCGGAGAAGGAGAACGCGTGCCGGGTGCTGATGCCGGCAGCCGGATCACCGCCCGGGTACCGCTCGTCCGCCCGTCGCACCTCAAGCATGTCGCCACCGTACTGCCACCGGGCCACGGCGCGGAGCCGCCGCGGGGACCGCGGGCGGAGCGACGTCGCCACCCCCGAACCGTCCGCCACGCCCGCATCGTCCCTCGCCGCCGGGCCGCC
>NZ_BAAHCA010001397.1:0-890 GCF_054776295.1 Streptomyces sparsus | reverse complement strand
CCGGGCAGGCCCGGCGGGCGGTCAGGGCTTGCGGGCGAGCACCAGTCGGCAGCGCGGGCTGCCGTCCGGCCGGTGACCCAGCGCGGCCAGCGGCGGTGCCTGCACCTCGAAGCCCGCCCGTTCCAGGTCGCGCAGTACGTCCGGCAGCGGGAACGTGCGGTAGTACATGACGAACCGCGGACGCCAGAGCGCGTTGCGCACCCGCATGGCGGCGTCGAAGCCGCACAGGGTCCAGTAGGCGGCCGAACCGGGCTTCGGCGGCGCTCCCACAGGAAAGGCGAACAGCCCCCGCGGTCGCAGTACCTCGTGGACGCCGGCGAAGAGCCGGGGCCGCTCGCGTGGCAGGAAGTGCCCGAAGGCGCCGAAGCTGACGGCCAGGTCGAAGGACCGCTCACGGAACGGCAGGCTCCGCGCGTCCGCCCGCAGGAACGCCACCTCGGGACCGCCGCGTCCGCCGTCCGGGCTCCCGGTGTCGCCGTGCCCGAGGCCGGGCCCCTCCGGGTGGTCGTGCCCGTCGGGAGCGAAGGCGAGCCGGGCCTGGTCGAGCATGCCCGTGCTGATGTCGACGCCGGTGACGCTCCCGGGACACACCGCGCGCAGCAGCGGCACCGCCGCGCCGGTGCCGCAGCACAGGTCGAGGCCCGCCGGGAAGGGCCCGAGCGGGGCCAGCGCTCCCAGGGCCGCGTCCAGCACCCGGTCGGAGGTGCGGAACGGGGTCAGGTCGAACTTGGGGGCCAGCAGGTCGTAGCCGCGCTCGGTCGACGACAGTGCCTGCACGGCCAGTTCGCGGAAGGTGGGTCCCTGTGCGGTGAACATCACGGGACAGGCTAGCGCCGCCGCGACCGCCCCCGGCGAGCGGTCCGGGCGCCGGGCCGGCGCGTACCCGGCCG
>NZ_BAAHCA010001396.1:0-890 GCF_054776295.1 Streptomyces sparsus | reverse complement strand
ACGGCCGCGCCCTGCTCGCGCAGCGCCGCGCCCTTGGCCTCCGCCCACAGTCCGCCGACCAGCACGTCCGGGGTGATGTCCAGGTGCGCCAGGTGGTGGCCGGCGTTGCGCTGGTTCTTCGCGGTCACCACCACCGACCGGCCGCCGCGCTCACCGACCGCGCTGACCGCCTCCCGGGCGCCGGGCATGGCGGTCGTCGGCAGGATGGCGTGGTCGACGTACAGCTCCCGGTACCGGTCGGCGGTGGCCGGCACCTCGGCGGCCGGGAACCAGTTGGCCAACTCGGTTTCCAGCGGCGGCCCCAGCCGGGACACCACCAGATCGCAGTCGATGAACACGCCCGTCTCGGCGGTCAGCAGCTCGTAGACGGCCCGGATGCCGGGCCGGGAGTCGATCAGCGTCATGTCGAGGTCGAACCCGACCGTGACCGTGGGCAGCGGGGGCGGGCCGGGCTCTCCCGACGCGGTCAGCGAAGTCACGGCCCCCATTGTGCCGGTCCCGTCCCGGCGACCAGCCCCCGGCCCGCACGGGCGACCGGCCCCCGGTCCGCACGGGCAGCCGGACGCGGAGGCAGGACCGGAAGCCGGGACGGGTCCCGACGCCCGTCCCGGGACCCGACGCCGTGCCGGGGCCTCCGGCGGGTCGCAGGGACGAGTACGTACACTTAGGGCCGCCTTACCTAAGTGGCCGCCCGGGTCACCCACCGCCCTGTC
Organism: Streptomyces sparsus; assembly: GCF_054776295.1. Taxonomy (NCBI): domain Bacteria; kingdom Bacillati; phylum Actinomycetota; class Actinomycetes; order Kitasatosporales; family Streptomycetaceae; genus Streptomyces; species Streptomyces sparsus. The sequence continues at coordinate 177 of NZ_BAAHCA010001396.1, read as the reverse complement.
CGTCCGCCGCCCGTTTCCCCCCGAGCACCCCGCCGGGCCGCACGTCTCCCGTCCGGGCCCGCGTGGCAGCCGCCCGCGTTCCGTGCCCGCCGCCCGCTCCCGTACCGAGGTCCAGATGCTGTCCGCCCCTCCGCACGCCGTGCACGCCCCGCGCGGCACGCACGTTGCCCGGCGGGT
>NZ_BAAHCA010001395.1:0-890 GCF_054776295.1 Streptomyces sparsus | reverse complement strand
GCTGGTGGTGCTCGTCGCCGGCGCCCTGCTGGCCATGCTCGTCGCCGACCTGTCCGGCATGAGCAAGGCGGAGACGGAACGGATCTGGCTGCCGTTCGCGGTGTGGCTGCTGCCCGCCGCCGCGCTGCTGCCGGCCCGCGACCACCGGTGGTGGCTGGCCGCGCAGGCCGTCGTCGCGCTGACCGTCAACCACCTTCTCTTCACCGGATGGTGAGCGCCGCGGTCGCCTTCCGCGGGCGGCTCCACGATCCGCGTACCGCCACCGTCGTGGGCCGGTGGCTGGGCGCGGCGCTGCTGGTGTGCTTCGTCACCGGGGTGATCAGCCATCTGCTCCAGGAGCAGCCCGACTGGCTGCTGGGCCGGCTGCCGACGCGGCCGGTGTGGGGCTACCGCCTCACCCAGGGCCTGCATGTGGCCACCGGCATCGCGGCGGTCCCGCTGCTGCTGGCCAAACTCTGGACCGTGTACCCGCGGTTGTTCCAGCGGCCGGCGGTGCGCTCCTGGCGGCACGCCCTGGAGCGGCTGTCGGTGGGGGTGCTGGTGGCGGCCACGTTGCTGGAGCTGTTCCTCGGCCTGCTGAACATCGCCCAGTGGTACGTGTGGCCGTTCTCCTTCCGCCAGGTGCACTGGGCACTGGCGTGGGTGCTGGTCGGTGCGCTGCTGCTGCACGTGGCGGTCAAGGCGCCGCAGATCGGCGCGCACTGGCGGCGGAGGCGGCCGCAGCCGGAAGGGGCCGATCCGGACGAGCGGGACCGGCGGTCGCTGCTGCTGGGGGTCGCCGCGGCGACGGGTGCGGTGACGGTAGTGACGGCCGGGCAGACCCTGCCGCTGCTGCGCCCGCTGGCGTGGCTGGCACCGCGCCACCCCGACCACGGGGCGCAGGGCCTGCC
>NZ_BAAHCA010001394.1:0-891 GCF_054776295.1 Streptomyces sparsus | reverse complement strand
CGGAGCACGCCCGGCGCCTCGGAGAGCGGCAGCAGCGGGCCGCGGTAGGCGGCCACGGCGGCACCGAGGTCGCCGCGCGCGACGGCGTCGCCCACAGCCCGCCAGTCGCCGTGCCAGGCGGTGGTCAGCCGGTAGGGCCGGGAGGCGAGGCAGTTGCCCAGCAGCGCCCGCAGGCGGGACAGTTCGGCGCGGAGCGTGACGGGGTGGATGTCCCGTTCCCCGTAGAGCTCGGTGGCGAGCTGGTCGCCGGTGAGGCCGTCGGGGTGGGCGGTGAGCAGCACCACGATCTCGCTGTGCCTCCGTCCGAGGCGCAGCGGCGCGCCGGACGCGGGTCGCAGCAGTATTTCGTCGCGCCCGAGGGCCTGGAGGTGTCCCCCGGCGGGGCGGGTGGCGAGCGCGGCGAGGTGGGCTTCGGCGGCCCGCGCGGTGGCCTGGACGAGTGCCAGGCTCTGCGGCGTGGCGAGGTGGTCGCCTCCGGTGATGTCGACGGCACCGATGATCCGGCGGCTGTGCGGGTCGTGGACGGGAGCCGCCGCGCAGGTCCACTTCTGCACGGCGTGGCAGTAGTGCTCGGCGGCGAATATCTGCACCGGGTGGTCCACGGCGAGCGCGGTGCCGGGGGCGTTCGTGCCGGAGTAGGGCTCCGCCCAGCGTGCGCCGGGCACGAAGTTCATCCGCTCGGCGTGGCGCAGCACTTGCGGATGGCCTTCGACCCAGAGCATGCGCCCGCTCTCGTCGCAGACGGACAGCAGGTGCGCGCCGTCCTGGGCGATGGTGCCGAGCAGTTCGCGTACCAGGGGCATCACGTCGGCGAGCGGGTGGGCGGCGCGGCGGGCGGCCAGCTCGGCGTCGCCCAGGTCGACGCGGGCGAGGCCGTCGGGGGCTACGCGG
>NZ_BAAHCA010001393.1:0-891 GCF_054776295.1 Streptomyces sparsus | reverse complement strand
AGCCGTCGCCGGCCGTGCGCCTCCCAGCGCCGCCCGTACGCCTGCTCGGCGACCGCCTCCAGCTCGGTGACGAACGATGCGGCGTCCGCGGGCCGGTCGGCCGGATCCTTGGCCAGCCCTCGCCTCACCAGCGTCCGCACCGGCTCCGGCACCAGCTCGGCCGGGACGGGCGCCTCGATGTGCTGGACCGCCAGCTCGGCGAGGTTCTCGCCCGTGTACACCTTGCGGCCGGTCAGGCACTCGAAGAAGCAGGCGGTGGCGGCGTAGACGTCGGCAGCCGGGGTGGCCGGCTCCCCCTGCCACTGCTCGGGGGCCATGTACGCGGGCGTGCCGGCCGCCCCGACCCGGTCCCCGGACCTGACGGAGATCCCGAAGTCGACCAGTTTGGACGAACCGTCCGCCGCCACCAGCACGTTCTCCGGCTTGTAGTCGCGGTGCACCACACCCGCCGAGTGTGCGGCGGCCAGCCCCAGCAGCGAGCCCTTGAGCAGGGTCAGGGCCGCTTCGGGCCCGGTGGCGCCTTCGAGCCGGAGCAGTCGGCGCAGGGCGACGCCGTCCACCAGCTCCATCACGATCGCCGCCCCGCCCGGCCCCTCCACGTACTCGTACAGGCCGGTCACGTAGGGCGTCGCCAGCCCGCCCAGCAGTTCCGCTTCGGCCCGGAACGACTCCCGGAAGCCGGCGTCCCGGCGCAGCTTCTCGGAGAGGTACTTCACGGCCACCGGTGTACCGGTCGCCTCGTGCACGGCCCGCACGACCCGGCCACCGGCCCCCGCGCCCAGTTCCCGGGTCTCGTGGTACCCGGGAACGGTCCACTCCGCCATGGCGCCCCCCGCCATAGGTGGGCCGCCGGTACGGCCCGCTGCCGGACCAGACGCCGACGCCCGCCCG
>NZ_BAAHCA010001392.1:0-892 GCF_054776295.1 Streptomyces sparsus | reverse complement strand
CGGTCTCCAGGATGTAGCCCCGGCCCCACACGGTGCGCAGGCTCAGACGGACACCGTCCAGCCGCTGGCGCAGCCGCATGATGTGCAGGTCTATCGCGTTGCTGGTGACCGCCTCGTTGTTGATGCGGCTCAGGGCCTCCTTCAGCCTGTCCCGGCGGACGAGATGGCCGAAGTCGGCCAGGAAGCACCGCATCATCTCGCTCTGCGCGTCGGACATGGGCACCGACTGCCCGCCGTAGTAGAGCACCCCGGTCGGGTCCAGCGCGGGCATGAAGTCGGTTCCGGTGCGCCGTTGCAGGGTGTGGACGCGGGCCGCCAGGTCGAGGCGGGCCACTGGCGGGCGCACCCAGTCCTCGGTGGGCGAGATGTCCTTCGGCGGCGGCGTCTGGCCCTCCAGGACCAGCAGGCACGGCAGCCCCGCCTCGCGCAGTTGGTTGCGTTCGATGTTCTGGACCGGCCAGCGGAGAAACTTGACTTCTTGCTTGTGTACGAACGTGGCCATGGTGTGCCCCCGTTTTCCGTGACAAGTGGAAGCTGGCGTTCGGGGGCCGATGGCGTCGTCGGGGCGCACGCGCGCCCGGTGCCGCCGTCGAGGTGTCAGCCGGACGAAGCTGCCTGAACCGGTCCGGCACGTGAACGAGACGATCTGCCGCTGCTTGACGTCGATGCCGGTTCCCACGTGTCACCGGCCCCCGTGATCCCGATCCTGCCGGGTCTCGATTCCAGGTCGATTCCGGGTGGGTTCCGCTGGGAGGGGGCTCGATTCCGGCTGTGCCGCGCGCCGGTCCGCGGCAGGGCGGCGAAAGGAGCACGGCATGGACGCGCGGGACTGATCACGACCGCGGTCGGGGATTCCGGACGGGCGACCCTCGTGCGGGGTCTCCCGCGTTCG
>NZ_BAAHCA010001391.1:0-893 GCF_054776295.1 Streptomyces sparsus | reverse complement strand
AGCACGGCGAGCAGCACACCCTCCGGGCGTGCCTCCCGGTCGGCCGACACCAGCAGCGCCCAGCCCGCGGTGGCGCCGAGCAGGGCGGCTCCGGCGAGCACGGGCACCACCCGGCTGCGCTGTCCGTCCGCCGTCCGCACCGACGACGCCATCTGGCCCCCCGAACACTCCCGCCGCGGGACGCCCCGTACGGCCGGTGACTTCGACGGCTACCGTAACGGTTGGGGTCACGAATGTGGACAGCATGCGCAGAAACGATGCGCCCCCGGTTCGCGCCGAGGTGCGCCGGTCGGCCGCGTAGGCTCACCGCATGGCGACTCCCGAGTACATCCGCGAACTGCGGACCCACATCGGACAGCAACTGCTCTTCCTGCCCGGTGTCACCGCCCTCGTCTACGACGACCAGGGGCGGCTGCTGCTCGGGAGACGTGCCGACACCGGTCGCTGGGCGGTGCTCGGCGGCATCTGCGAACCGGGTGAGCAACCGGCGGACACGGCCGTGCGCGAGGTCTTCGAGGAGACGGCCGTGCACTGCGTGGTGGAACGGGTCGTGCTCGTCGAGACGCGGCAGCCCATCCAGTACGTCAACGGTGACGTCTGCCAGTTCCTCGACATCACGCTGCGCTGCCGCGCGGTCGGTGGTGAGGCGCGCGTCAACGACGAGGAGTCGCTCGAGGTGGGCTGGTTCGCCCCCGACGCGCTGCCCGAACTGGAGGAGTTCGGGCTGAGCCGCGTCAAACAGGCCGCTGCGGACGAGCCCACCTGGTTCTCCGGAGGCGGTCCCGCCGCGTCCGTGTAGCCGCCGGGGCAGGACGCGGCCGACCCGCCCGCACGGGCGGCGGCAGCGGTCGCCGGAGACGGTCATCGGCAGGCGGCCCCGCCGGAGCGTCGGG
>NZ_BAAHCA010001390.1:0-893 GCF_054776295.1 Streptomyces sparsus | reverse complement strand
GGTGCGTTTCGCCGACGGCATCCAAAGCCTCACCGAGCAGGGCGTCACGCGCTTCTTGGAGATCGGACCCGACAGCACCCTCACCGCGCTGGCTCGAACCTGCGCGGCCGACGACGACGCGCTGCTCTTCGCTCCGGCGATGCGCAAGGACCGCGACGAGGTGGACGGTGTCGTGGCTCTGGCGTCGGCAGCGTACGTGGCTGGTGGGCCCGTGGACTGGCCGGGGTTGCTGGGCACGCGAGTTGCCGCTGACGCGGAACTGCCCACCTACGCGTTCCAGCACGAGAGGTTCTGGCCCGACACGCGGCCCGCCCGCACCGGTGCAGATGCGGACGACACCGCCTTCTGGCAACTGGTGGAGCAGGAGGACGCCCAGGCACTGGCGTCTGCACTGCGCGTGGACGAAACGGCACTCCGTGAGGTCGTCCCGGCACTGACCGCCTGGCGGAAGGAGCGCGCCGTCCGGTCGGAGGCCGACGGCTGGCGCTACCGCGTCGGCTGGGAGACCGTCGGAGACGACGGCCGTTCGGCCCCGGAGGGCACCTGGTGGGTGCTGCACCCGAGTGGTGACGACACTCTGGCCCGCACCGTCGCGGCCGTCCTTCCCGGCGCCGTGAGCGTGTCCTACCCGGTCGGCGCCGACCGCGAGGCACTGGCGAGGGACCTCACCACCCGGGCGGGCGAGGAGCGGCCGGCCGGCGTAGTCGTGATGCCCGGCACCGTCGCCGATGCCCTGAAGACGGTGCAGGCGCTCGGGGACGCGGGCGTCACTGCCCCTTCCTGGTGGATCACTCAGGGAGCCGTGGCCGTCGGCAGCGCCGATGAGGGAGCACTCCAGCCGGAGCAGGCCGGGGTGTGGGGGCTGGGCCGGGTGGCGGCGTTGGAGCACCCCG
>NZ_BAAHCA010001389.1:0-895 GCF_054776295.1 Streptomyces sparsus | reverse complement strand
CCGCGGCCGTCGGCGAGGCGCGGGCGCCGGCCCGGTCACCGCCCGCGGACACGGCGCTCGGATCCGGGAGGGAGCCGTGCCCGAAGGAAGGGCTCGGATCGGCATGGACGCCGCGCCCTGAAGGTCCGTTCGGGCTCGCGGCGGGGCTGGTGCTCGCGGTAGGTCTGGTGCTCCCGGCGGGCCGGGCGAAGGCCGAGGTGCCTCGGGCCAGGTCGTGGCCGGCACTCAGCGCGTCGATGCTGGTGTCCGACCAGCGGCCGCCCTCCCGTTCACCCTCCTGCACCCGCAACCGGCCGTGCACCAGCAGGGGTTCACCGAGGGCGACGGAGGACGACAGGTTGCGGGCCAGCGCACGCCACGCCCGCACGGTGTAGAAGCTGGTGTGCGCGTCCGCCCATCCTCCGCGCTCGCGGTCGAACCTGCGCACCGTCGTCGCCAACCGGAAGCGCACCACGGGCACACCGGCGGCGGTCGTGCGGAACTCCGGTTCCGTCGCGACGTTCCCGACCACCGTCACCATCGTCTCGTTCATCTCGGACGCCTCCCCCGGCACCGTCTGCGTGGACCCGCGCCGCCCCGGGGCTGAAGGCCCCCGGCCCGGCGCAGGCGTCCCGGTCCGTTCCGCCGGGCTCGACCGCCATGCTGCCCGGGTTCCGCCACTCCCGCTCCGGCCTGTGGACTACCGACAGGTTGTGCACAACTCCGTCACCCGATCGGTCGACAGCCCCACACCCGGCCATGCCGCCACCCCTCACCCGGCCGGGCCGCCGCAGCCGCCCAGGCCGCGTTCCGGTCCTCCGACCGCGACGACGTACTGGCCCCGCACCTCGCCGTAGCGCATCAGCTCCGCCGCCACCGGCTCCAGCACTCGCGCCCGACCGCAACCCGCCGCCCG
>NZ_BAAHCA010001388.1:0-896 GCF_054776295.1 Streptomyces sparsus | reverse complement strand
CGCGGGGGGCGGCTCGCGTCGGGCCGGCGACCGCTCCGTGCCGCGAGCCCGGTCGGCGTCTCCCCGGCGAGCCCGGTACCCGAGGGAGAATGGGGGCACCCGCACGTGCCCGAGTGTGCGAGCCGTACGAAAACGGAGGCCCCATGACATCCCATCACTCCGCGCGGTCAGGTTCCGGCGGACACCGCGTGCACGTCGAGCCGACCACCCGGCACGTCCGCGTCGAGATCGACGGCCAGGTCGTGGCCGAGACGGACCGCCCCGTGCTGCTGACCGAGACCGGGTTGCCCGACCGGCACTACGTCCCGGCCGCCGACGTCGACTTCACCCTCTTCCGGGCCTCGGACACGCACACCCGCTGCCCGTGGAAGGGCGAGGCCGGCTACTGGTCGTACACCGGCGACGGCGCCGAACCCGTGCACCGGGACGTCGTCTGGGCCTATCCCGAGCCGATCGCCGACGTGGAGCTGATCAAGGACTACGTCTGCTTCGACGACACCGTCGCCCAGGTCACGGTCACCGGCCCCTGACGCGGACGCCCCGGGGCCGGCCCGCTTCGGCGCGGCGCCCGACCGGCCGCCCCGGGGCCGACGACACGACCGCGTGGCGCTGCGGGCGGTCCTCAGTCCGGCCCGGGGTCGGCCACACGTTCCAGGCGGACCGCGCACACCTTGAACTCCGGCATGCCCGACACCGGATCGAGTGCCGGGTTGGTGAGGGTGTTGGCGCGTCCGGCACCGGCCCAGTGGAACGGCATGAACACCGTGTCCGACCGGATGCCGGTGGTCAGCCGGGCGGGGGCGACGGCCCGGCCGCGCCGGGACACCACCGCCACCGCGTCGCCCTCGGTGATGCCGTGCTGCCGCGCGAGCCGCGGGTGCAGCTGGACGAACGGG
>NZ_BAAHCA010001387.1:0-899 GCF_054776295.1 Streptomyces sparsus | reverse complement strand
GGCTGGCCCACGAGTTGCACGACATCAGCGCGCACCACCTCACCTCGGTCGTGGTCACCGTCGACACCGCGCGCAAACTCGGCGACCGCCGACCGGAACTGGCCGCAGAGGCCGTGGCCTTCGCCGCCCGCACCGGGCGGGAGACGCTGACCGCGCTGCACCGCCTCGTCGCGGTGATGCGCACCGTCGAGCAGCACGACGAACCCGGCCGCGACGCGGCCGGAATCGCCGCGTTGGTCTCCGGTTTCACCCGCCTGGGACAGCCGGTCGCCCTCGACCTTCCGCCCGCCCTGAGCGGCCCCGAGGCGGACGCCGCGTACGGCATCGTGCGCGAGGCCCTCACCAACGCACTGCGGTACGCGCCCGGGGCAGCGGTCCGCGTGCACGTGCGGCCGGAGGCGCACGGTCTGCGGCTGCGGATCGACAACGATGCCAGTCCCGCTGCGGCCCCCGCCCCCCGGGTGCCCCTGGGCGCGGGCCGAGGCATCACCGGCATGCGCGAACGGGCCGCGGCGACCGGCGGCACCCTCACCGCGGCTCCTCGCCCGGGCGGCGGCTGGCGGGTCGAAGCACTGCTGGGTGCGGCTTCCGGCACCGACCGGCACGGCGGCCGACGTCACTCGCGGCGCCTGACCGCACTGCAACTCGCCGTCGCGGTGGGTGTGCTGCTCAACCCCGTCGTGCCGATGCTGCTCGTGGTCGACGACCAGGACCCCGACCCCACCGGAGCGGCGGCTTCCGCCCTCGCCGGCCTGCTCGCCCTGACGCACGCCCTGCCGCTGCTGCTGCGCCGCAGCCGACCGTGGACCGCACTGGCGGCGGTCCTGTGCACCGCCGCGCTGTGGCCGCTGTTCGCTGTGCTCGACGCGCTGCCGCCCGGTACCTCGGCGTACCTGCCG
>NZ_BAAHCA010001386.1:0-899 GCF_054776295.1 Streptomyces sparsus | reverse complement strand
GGCAGGTGGCGCGAGTGCGCGTCCAGGGCGTCCTTGACGTGCAGGTAGCCGACGGCGCGGCCGGCGCCGTCCACCACCGGGAACCGGGAGTAGCCCGAACTCGCCGAGAGCCGCTCCAACTGCTCCGGCGTCACCCCGAGCCGGGCGGCGACCACCCGCTCACCGGGCCGCACCACCTCGGCCACCGGCCGCCGGCCCAGTTCCAGCGCGTCCCGCAGCCGCTCGGTGGCCCGGGCGTCCAGCAGGCCGGCCGCACTGGAGTCGGCGACCAGGCGGGCCAGCTCGTCGTCGGAGAACGTCGACTCCACCTCGTCCTTGGGCTCCACCCGGATCAGCCGCAACAGGGCGTTGGCGATGCTGTTGACGGTGAAGACGAACGGGCGGAGCGCCCGGGTGACGGCCACCAGCGGCGGCCCCAGCGCAAGCGCGGTGCGCTCCGGCTCCGCCAGAGCGATGTTCTTCGGCACCATCTCACCGAAGAGCATGTGCAGGTACGTCGCCAGGGACAGCGCGATGACGAACGAGATGGTGTGCCCCAGCGCGCCGGAGACGCCGACCGACTCGAAGGCCGGCTCCAGCAGGTGGGCGATGGCCGGTTCCGCCACGATGCCCAGGACCAGCGTGCACAGCGTGATGCCCAGCTGCGCGGTGGCGAGCAGCGCGGACACGTGCTCCAGACCCCACAGGACCCGCTTGGCCCGGCGGTCGCCCAGCTCCGCCCGCGGCTCGATCTGGCTGCGGCGTACCGAGATCAGCGCGAACTCGGCCCCCACGAAGAAGGCGTTGACGACCAGGGTGAGCAGGCCGACGAACAGTTGGAGAGCGATCACCGGCCGGCCTCCTCGCGTTGGGCGGTGCTGTGCTCCGCGTCCTCGGCGGGCGCTCGCAGCCGGGCCCGG
>NZ_BAAHCA010001385.1:0-901 GCF_054776295.1 Streptomyces sparsus | reverse complement strand
GTCGCCCGGCAGCCGGACGTGGACGGCGAGGGGGGCACCGGAAGGAACGGGCTGCTGGCGCGGCTCACGGCTCTCGGCGACGCCGACCGCCGGCAGGCGGTGCTGGAACTCGTCCGCGCGCACATCGCCCACGTGCTCAACCACCCGAGCCCGGAGGACGTCGAAACCGCGCGCGCGTTCCGGGAGTTGGGGTTCGACTCGCTGACGTCCGTCGAACTGCGCAACACCCTCAACGGGGCGACCGGCATGCGGCTGCCCGCCACCCTGGTCTACGACTACCCGACGCCGGCCGCGCTCGCCGACCACCTCACCGCCGAACTCGCACCCACCGCCGAGCCGTCCGCCGGTGCCGTGGCCGTGCCGGCCCGCGGCGGCGACGACGCGGAGGACCCGGTCGTCATCGTCGCCATGGCCTGCCGCTTCCCCGGCGACGCGGACACCCCTGAGCGGTTCTGGCGCATGCTCGCCGACGGGACCGACATGATGGGACCGTTCCCCGAGGACCGGGGCTGGGACCTGGAGGCGCTCTACGATCCCGAGCCCGGCCGGGCCGGCCGCACCTCCACGCTCACCGGCGGCTTTCTCGACGGCTTCGCCGACTTCGACCCGGGCATGTTCGACATCTCGCCGCGTGAGGCGGTGGCGATGGATCCGCAGCAGCGGTTGCTGTTGGAGATGGCGTGGGAGGCGTTCGAGCGGGCGGGTATCGACCCGCGGGCGCTGAAGGGTTCGCGGACCGGCGTCTTCGCCGGCACCAACTACCAGGACTACACCTCCCGTTCCATCGCCCCGGGCGAGGACGTCGAAGCCCATCTGGGCACCGGCAACTCCGCGAGTGTCATGTCGGGTCGGTTGTCGTACACGTTCGGTTTGGAGGGGCCGGCGGTGACGGTGGATACGG
>NZ_BAAHCA010001384.1:0-911 GCF_054776295.1 Streptomyces sparsus | reverse complement strand
GGCGACGCCCGGCGAGCACGCCGTAGGCGATGCCGCCGATCCCGGCCGCGAGGCCGAGGCCGCCCAGTACCCGGGCGGTGGTGTCGGTGGTGCCGCCCGCGTCGGTGCCCGCGGCGGTCTTCTCGGTGTCGTCGCTCCCGGCGCCCGAGGTGTCGTCCCCGGCGTCGTCGGTGCCACCGCCGTGCGCGTGATCGTCGTCGGCCTCACCGAGGGCCAGCACCGGAGCCGGGTGGTCCGGCTCGTCGCCACCCTCCTCGGGCACCTCGATCCAGCGCACGACCTCCTTGTTGTCGTACGTCTGCACGGCCTTGAAGACGAGCCGGTCGGCGTCCTCGGGCAGGCGGCCCACCGAGACGGGGAACCGCTGGAAGGTGCCCGGCGTGATCTCGCCGCCGGACCAGGTGATCTTGCTCGGCGCCTCGTCGATCTTCTCGCCGTGCACCTCGAGCGGCTCGTCCAGCTTGCCCTTCTCCACCTTCACGTCCCAGCCGGGCACCGGTTCCGGCATCACGGAGGAGAGCGGGTGGTCGGTGGGCAGGGTGACCTCGAGCTTGGTGGTGGACGCGTTGTCGCGCTCGTTGGGGACCTTGAAGTTGATCGTGGCGTACCCGCCGGCCGCGGCCTCGGCCGGATCGACGGAGCCGTCCGCGAAGGCCGGACCGCTCAGCGCGAGCACGGACGCGGCGGCGGGCGCCGCGGCGGCGGCGACGCGGCGCGGGGCGGACGAGGAACCGCGTGAGACGGGTGAGGCGAGTGAGGGACGCGGAAAAACGGTCATGGTGAAAGAACACACTCCACGGACAGCAGGGACCGGACAGGTGGGGATACGGCGCGCCGCCCGCCCCCTGTTCACGGGAACCCCGGGAGTGGACGTCAGGCCGTCAGTGCGTACGAGTCGCGGGCCGCCGGCG
>NZ_BAAHCA010001383.1:0-912 GCF_054776295.1 Streptomyces sparsus | reverse complement strand
GGCGTCGGTCTGCGGCCTGTTCGGCATCAAGCCCAGCCGCGGCCGGGTCAGCGGCGGCCCGGTGCTGCACGACATCAGCGGCCTCTCCACGTCCGGCCCGCTGGCCCGGACCGTCGCCGACGCCGCCACGCTGCTGGACGTGCTGGCCGGGCCGATGCCGGGTGACCCCTACGGCGCCCCGCCACTGCCGCCGGGTGAGACCTTCGCGGGACACGCCGGCCGGGAGCCGGGCCGGCTCAGGGTGGTGGCCGTCGCCGATCCGCCGGTCCCGGGAGCGGAGCTGCACCCGGACTGCCGTCAGGCGTGGGAGGAGGCCGTCGCGCTGCTGCGGGAGCTGGGCCACGAGGTGGAGGAGGTCGCGCTGCCCGCGGACGAGTCACTGATGGGGGCGTTCACCGCGGTGTGGGCGGTCATGGCCAACGCCCACCCGGTGGCGGAGCGGGACGAGGAACTGCTGATGCCGCTGACCCGGCACCTGCGGGCGATGGGACAGCGGGTGTCGGGCGTCGAGCTCCAGCAGTCGCTGTACGCGTTCCGGGCGCTGGGGCAGATGGTGGCGGACACGCTGCTGGCGGCGGACGCCTACGACGTGGTCCTCACGCCGACGCTGGCCCGGCCGCCGGCTCCGATCGGCGGGCTGCGCGACGACGCGGACCCGGCCGCGGAGTTCGTCGGGCTGTCGCACTTCACGCCGTTCACCCCGCTGTTCAACGCGACGGGGCAGCCGGCCGTGAACGTGCCGCTGCACTGGAACGCCGAGGGGCTGCCGATCGGCGTGATGCTGGCCGGGCGGTACGGGGAGGACGCGAACCTCGTCTCGGTGTCGGCCCAGTTGGAGGCGGCCCGTCCGTGGGCCGACCGCAAACCGCCCATGTGGTGAACGGGTGAGGGCCGACGGCCCGCGGTGGGCGG
>NZ_BAAHCA010001382.1:0-914 GCF_054776295.1 Streptomyces sparsus | reverse complement strand
GCCGCCGCCCCCCTCCTCGACGACCCCCTGCTCACCGCGGCGGCCGGCGGCCTGCTCGTGCCGGCCGCCTTCACCGCCGCCGCCCTCGTGGTGCGCGCTCCCGAAGTGCCCCAGCTGCTCTCCGCCGTCAAACGAAAGATCCGTGATGACCGCTGAACCGGCCGCACCCCCCACCGGCGTCCGCTCCGGCAGGACCCCGGCGCCCTGGGTGCTGATGTACCACTCCGTCACCGACTACACCGAGGACCCCTACCACGTCACCGTCACCCCCGCGACGCTGGAACGGCAGCTCGGCTGGCTCGCCCGGCACGGCCTGCGCGGCGTCGGCGTGGCCGAGCTGCTGCGTGCCAGGGCGGCCGGCCGGGCCGCCGGGCTCGTCGGCCTGACCTTCGACGACGGCTACCAGGACTTCCTCGACCACGCGGTACCGCTGCTGCACCGCTACGGCTGCACGGCCACCGTGTTCGTGCTGCCCGGCCGGCTCGGCGGGGACAACGCATGGGACCCGCTCGGCCCCCGCAAGCCGCTGCTGACCGCCGACGGCATCCGGGCCGCGGCCCGGGCCGGCATGGAGATCGGCTCGCACGGCGTACTGCACCTGGACCTCACCACCGCCGACGACCGGGCGCTCGTACAGGAGACCGCCGACAGCCGGCAGCAACTCCGGGACATCACCGGCACCTGGGCGGAAGGGTTCTGCTACGCCTACGGCACCGTGGACGCCCGGGCGGTGGCGGCGGTCCGGGCAGCCGGATACGACTACGCCTGCGCCATCGACCCCGGACCGCTCACCGGCAGGCTCGCGCTCCCCAGGGCCCACGTCGGCGACACCGACACCGCCGCCCGGCTCCACCTGAAGCGCTGGCTGCACCCGCTGCGCCGCCGCCCGCTGCCCGCCGACGCCCTCACACCGG
>NZ_BAAHCA010001381.1:0-915 GCF_054776295.1 Streptomyces sparsus | reverse complement strand
GGCAGGACGGCCGACTCGGCCGCGGGCCGCCGACCGCGCTGGACCCCGGGACGGATCGCCCTGCTCGCCACAGCGCTGGTGGTCGCCGCTGCCTGGCTGCTGCCGCTCGCCTGGGCGGTCGCCACCTCGCTCAAGCCGGAAGGCGAGACCGCGCAGACGCCGCTGCGGTGGATCGGCTCCACGGTCACCTTCGAGGCCTACGCCAAGGTGTGGGAGTCGGGGGACCTGCTGCGCTGGATCGGCAACTCGCTGTTCGTCTCGGTCGTCACCACCGCGCTGACCGTGCTGCTGTCCGCCATGGCCGCCTACGGCTTCGCCCGCACCGACTTCCGGGGCCGCAAGTGGCTGTACGGGCTGGTGCTCGCCGGGATCATCGTGCCGCCGCAGGTGCTGATCGCTCCACTGTTCACGCAGATGGTGCAGCTGCGCCTGGTCGACACCTACTGGGGCGTGATCCTGCCCCAGGTCGCCGTCCCGGCGATGGTGTTCATCCTGGTGAAGTTCTTCCAGGGCGTGCCGCGGGAGCTGGAGGAGGCGGCGTTCGTCGACGGCGCGGGCCGCTGGCGGGTGTTCTGGACGATCGTGATGCCGCTGTCCCGACCGGTGCTCGCCGCGGTCGCGATCTTCACCTTCATCTCCACCTGGAACAACTTCCTCTGGCCCTTCCTGGTCACCACCGACCCCGACGCCATGACCCTGCCGGTGGGACTGGTCAGCGTGCAGTCCTCGTTCGGGGTCAGGTACGCGCAGATCATGGCGACGCTCGTGATCGCCGGACTGCCCCTGCTGATCGTCTTCATGCTGTTCCAGCGCCAGATCGTGCGCGGCATCGCGCACACCGGCCTCGCCGGGCAGTGACACCCCGGGGCCGGCTCAGCGCCGCCGGCCGGCCCCGTACGACCGTCCCGCGTCGAC
>NZ_BAAHCA010001380.1:0-916 GCF_054776295.1 Streptomyces sparsus | reverse complement strand
TGGCGTGCGCGTCGTCGTGGGCGGCTGCGTCGTGCCCGTCCGCGTCGTGCGGGGAGGCGTCCCGGGCGTCCGCGTCGTCCGCGCGGGCGTCCGTGTCGTGGGCGTCCGCGTTCTCGGCGGGCTGGGAGAGGGCGGTGGTGATGCCCTGCCAGACCCGGGGCGGTGGGGGGATCAGGGAGTCGGGTCCGAGGGCGGTCCGGGCGGACCGCACGACGCGCCGCAGGGCCGCCAGCTCCGACCGGCAGTACGCACAGTCGCGAAGGTGCTCGGCGGCACCGGCACCGGGCGGGGCTGCGCCGAGCGCCAGCTCGCTGAGCTCCGCGGGGTCCATGTGCCTCACCGCCGACCTCCTCCCTCACCTCTGTTCGAGGGCTCCCGTGCCCCGGCGTCGGACGTGCGCGGACGCCCGGCCGTCGGACCGGGCGGAGCCGAGCGACTCAGCCGCGCTTCGTCGGGACCGCCGTGACGATCACGTTCCGCTGGTATCCGCCGCGGTCGCGGTCGTAGGGGGCGGCGCAGGTGATGAGCGTCAGCACCGGTGGCCCGTCCCGGCGGAACACGTCGGCGGGCAGCTCGTCCTTGTCGACCGTGCGCCGGGTCGAGACCCGGTAGTCCACGGGTGCGCCCGACGCGCGGCGCACGGTCAGCACGTCGCCCTTTCGGACCTCGTAGAGGGCGGCCAGGGCGCCGAGTTCACCGGTCGTGGAGTCGACGTGCCCGACGAGCACCGCCGAGCCGGACGCCTCACCGGGCGCCGCCCCGAAGCGGTACCAGCCGGCCTGACCGGGGTCCGGGGGCACCTCCGCCGTGCCGTCCGGCTCCACACCGACCGGCACGACGTCCGCGTCCACTCCGACCCGCTCCATGCGCAGGCCGACGGGCACAGCCGGGGCAGTCGGGGCGGTCGGGGCAGTCG
>NZ_BAAHCA010001379.1:0-917 GCF_054776295.1 Streptomyces sparsus | reverse complement strand
CCCAGCGCCCCGGCATGGGCCGCGAGCTGTACGACGCCCACCCGGTGTTCGCCGAGACCTTCGACGCCGTCTGCGCCGAACTGGACCGGCACCTCGACGGGCCGGGCCTGCGCGAGGTGGCCTTCGCCGCCGAGGGCACGGAGGAGGCGGCGCTGCTCGACCGCACCATGTGGACCCAGGCGGCCCTGTTCGCCTTCGGCACCGCCGCCCACGCCCTGGTCCGGTCCTGGGGCGTGCGCCCCCAGTCGCTGATGGGCCACTCCATCGGCGAGCTGACCGCCGCCCACTGCGCCGGGGTCCTCGACCTTCCGGCCGCCTGCGCACTGGTCGCCGCTCGCGGCCGGCTCATGCAGGCGCTCCCCGAGGGCGGGGCCATGACCGCTGTGGAGGCCACAGAGGAGGAGGTGCTGCCGCACCTCGACGGCCGCTCCGGGAGCGTCGCGATCGCCGCCCTCAACGGTCCGGCGTCCGTGGTGCTGTCCGGAGAAGCACACGAAGTGGACGAAATCGCCGTCGAGTTCGCCGCACGCGGGCGAAAGACTAGGCGTTTGCGGGTCAGCCATGCGTTTCACTCTCCTCTCATGGACGCCATGCTGGAGGACTTCCACGCGGTCGCGGCGGGCCTGGACTACGCGCCGCCCACCGTCCCCGTGGTGACCAACCTGACCGGTGCGGTCGCCGGCGCCGACACGCTGTGCGACCCGGCCCACTGGGTCCGCCACGTCCGGGAGGCGGTGCGCTTCCACGACGGCGTACGCACCCTGGAGGCGGAGGGCGTCACCACCTACCTGGAACTCAGCCCGGAACCCGTGCTCGGCGCCATGGTCGCGGACGGCGTGAGCGACCCGACCGCCGCGGTCACCGTCCCCCTGCTCCGCCGGGACCTGCCGGAGCGGCGCGCCGCGCTGCTCGCCGCC
>NZ_BAAHCA010001378.1:0-918 GCF_054776295.1 Streptomyces sparsus | reverse complement strand
CGGACGGCAGCCCGGCCCGCGGCGGACGGTCCGGCCGTCCCGGCCGGCCGCCCGAGCACCGCAACAGCCGCGCCCAGCACCATCCAGTACCACCCAGCACCACCGGCCCCCTGGTCAGGCACTGACCCGGAGGGCCCAAGGGATCACTCTCACGGGTGAATTCCGTATCGGTTCGAGCACGGACGGCAACTTCGCTGCCCGACGGGCAGTCAGTTGTGATGACACCCATACCTGAAAGTTCACACGAGGCGACCCCCGGGAGCGCGATATGCACATCAAGGGCGACCACGCCGAGATGGTCGTCGGGGGGCGCCTCGACGTCCGCAGCGCTGCGGACGCCCGCACGGTCCTGCACCACGCGCTCGACGCAGGCAAGGGCGACCTCGTACTCGACCTGGCCCAGCTCGACTCCTGGGACGCCACCGGCCTGGGAGTGATCATGGGCGCGCACCGCCGCGCCGGCCGCTGCGGCAGACGGCTCGTGCTGCGCGACGTCCCCCCGCAGATGCAGCGGCTGCTCGTCGCCACCCGGCTGCACCGCATCCTGGCCATCGAAGGGGCAACCCTCACAAAGCCATGACGATTCCGTCCGCTCCACGGACCCGGTCTGTGTCCGGAGCTGCGGAACGTCTAGGGTTCACCTCACTGCCAGGAGGGGCGGACAAGGAACGGCCACGCACCGCATCTGGGGAGCATCGACCATGGATCCGAGCAACCGCGGACCGCATGAAGGCGTTGGCCCGAGCGGCGTCGCACCGGTCCGCATGGTCCAGCTCGTCGCAGGCGAGTACGTCGTCACCGTCAACCCGGTGGACGGCAGCGAGATCGAACCCTGTCCGCCGGGCCGCGCCCCGGGGCCGCCCCGCCGGCACTCCCCCGAGGAGCGCACCGCCCGCCTTCGGCCGCCCCTGCGGCTCG
>NZ_BAAHCA010001377.1:0-922 GCF_054776295.1 Streptomyces sparsus | reverse complement strand
CGCCGGCCGCCGCGAAGGCGCCGGCCAGCACCCGGCCCAGGCCGCGGGCGGCTCCGGTGATCAGAACGCGTCGGCCACCTTCGGTGGGCTCACTCATGGGCGGCTTCCTTCTCGGTCCGGGGCAGGGTGACGATCATCAGTACCACGCCGGCCAGCAGGATGCCCGCCCCCGACCGGAAGGCCAGCGCGTAGCCCTCGGCCAGGGCGGCCGGGCTCTCCGCACCGGCGGTGCGGGCCGCGGCGACCGTGGACAGCACCGCGAGGCCGAGTGAACCGCCCATGGTGCGGGAGGTGTTGACCAGTCCGGAGACCAGGCCCGCGTCGCCGGGCGCCGCCCCTGCGGTGGCCAGGGTGGCGAGCGGCGTCGACGCGAGTCCGGCGCCCAGGGCCATCAGCACGCCGGGGCCGAGCACGGTGGTGAGGTAGGCGCCCTCCGCGTGCATGCCGCTCTGCCACAGGTAGCCGACGGCTGCGGTGAGCGCGGCGAGCACCGCCACGTTGCGGGCGCCCACGACCAGCATCAGGCGCGGCGCGACGGTGGCCCCGACCACGATGCTCAACGACTGCGGTACGAAGGCCAGTCCGGCCTGGACGGGCGTGTAGTCGAGCACGTTCTGCATGTACAGCGACATGAAGTACCACATGCAGAACATCGCGGCGCCGTTGGTGAACAGTGCCGCGTTGGCCGCCGACACCGCACGGGAGCGGAACACGGCCGGCGGCATCAACGGGGACCGGGCGCGCAGTTCGACGAGGACGAACACGGTGAGCAGGACCAGGCCGCCGCCCAGCGCGACGAGTGTTCCCGGCGCGGTCCAGCCGGCGGACTCGGTGCGCACCACGCCGAAGGCCAGCGCGCCCAGTCCGCAGGTGACCAGCAGCGCCCCCGGCACGTCCAGCCGGCGCCCGCCGGGCTGCCGGC
>NZ_BAAHCA010001376.1:0-924 GCF_054776295.1 Streptomyces sparsus | reverse complement strand
CCTCCGAGGAGGCACCGGGGGCCAGGCCCGCGGCCACCGTGCGCAGCGACCGGGCCAGGGCGACGGCGGACGGGCGGCGGTCGGGGTCCTTGCTCAGGCAGCGCTCGACCACCGTCCACAGCGGTTCGGGCACCTGCGGCGGGCGCTGCGGCTCCTCGCTGAGGTGCCGGTGCAGCACCTCCAGCGCGGACCCGCCGCCGAACGGGGGCCGTCCGGTGAGCAGCTCGTAGAGCAGGATGCCGGCGCCGTAGATGTCCACCGCGGAGGTCTGCGGTTTGCCCTCGGCGGACTCGGGAGCGACGTAGGCGGGTGTGCCGACGAACTCGTGGGTGCGGGTCAGGCCAGGGGAGTCCGCGAGCCGGGCGATGCCGAAGTCGGTGAGCATCGGCCGCATGCCCTGCTCGCTCTCGGCGAGCAGCACGTTGGCCGGTTTCAGGTCCCGGTGGACCACTCCGTCGGCGTGGCTGGCGGCGAGCGCGTCGGCGATCTGCGCGGTGATCAGGGCCGCCCCGACCGGGGTGAACGGGCCGTTCTCGCGCAGGTACCGGTGCAGGTCCGGGCCGTCGACGAGGTCCATGACGAGCGCCAGGAGGTCACCTTCGACGACCAGGTCGCGGGTGCGCACGATGTTCTCGTGGGTGAGCCGCAGCAGCACCGAGCGCTCCCGCAGGAAGCGCATCACGATGTCGGCGTCGCCGGCCAGCTCCTCCTTGAGGACCTTGATGGCGACCAGTTCACCCGGGTGTCCGGCGACCGCCGCCTCGGCACCCGCCCGCTCCCGCTGGCGGGCGCGCCAGACGGTGCCCGTGGCGCCGCGTCCGAGCGGCTCCTCGAGCAGATATTTGCTGCCTACCGGCCGCACGTCATCGGCTCCCTGGTCGTTGTCGCGTCCCCGGGCCGGCCGCCGGTGCGACGGCCCGTTCG
>NZ_BAAHCA010001375.1:0-926 GCF_054776295.1 Streptomyces sparsus | reverse complement strand
CGCCTCGGCGGCGGCCCGGGCCGTGCAGCACGCCTCGGCCGCGGCCAGCGCCGGTGAGGAGACCGGCCACAGCGGCTGCTGCCGGGCGAGCTCGGTGACGGTCTGCGGATCGGACAGCACGTAGCCGATCCGCAGACCGGCCAGCCCCCACGTCTTGGTGAGGCTGCGCAGCACCACGAGACGGCCGGGCAGCTCGCCGATCCGGCCGATCAGGGACTCGCCCTCACCCGGGACCGCGTCCATGAACGCCTCGTCCACCACCACCGTGCGGCCCGGCCGGGCCAGCCGGGCCAGCGTGTCCGCCGGGTGCAGCACCGACGTGGGATTGGTGGGGTTGCCCACCACCACCAGGTCGGCCTCCGGAGGCACCGCCGACGGGTCGAGCCGGAACTCCCGCGCGGCCTCCAGCAGCACCCGCCGCACGTCGTGCCCCGCGTCCCGCAGCGCGGCCTCCGGTTCGGTGAACTGGGGGTGCACCACCGCGGGCGCGGAACTGCGCAACCCTCGGGCCAGCAGCACGAACGCCTCGGCGGCACCCGCGGTGAGCAGCACCCGGTCCTCGGGCACCGCGTGGTGCGCGGCCACCGCACGCCGGGCCGCGCGGCCGTCCGGATAGGCGGCCAGGTCGTGCAGCGCACCGGCGACGTGCCGCCGCAACCACTCCGGCGGGGTGCCCGCGCGGACGTTCACCGCCAGGTCGGTCAGGCCGGAGCCGGCGTCCCGCAGCTCGGCGTCACCGTGGTGGCGCAGGTCGGGCTCCCCGTGACGGCGCGGGTCGGGCTCGGTGGACGGCGTCGGGGCACCTCGGTCGGTGCCGGGCTCGGTGGTCACTGCTGCTCCTCGTACGTGTCCGGCCGGATCGCCGGGGCGGCCGGGCCGGAACGTCCCGGTGCGGGGCCCGGGACGGCGACGGCGCAGGTCGCTAG
>NZ_BAAHCA010001374.1:0-928 GCF_054776295.1 Streptomyces sparsus | reverse complement strand
GGCAGCGGTGGACCCCGCCCGGGTGCCGCCGCTGCTCGCCGAGCGCGGACTGGTCCGGCTGCTCACCGAGGGCGGCCCCCGGGTGCTCGCCCAGTTCACCGCGGCCGGAGTGCTGGACGAGCTGTGCCTGACCGTGTCGCCGCGGGTCGCCGCCGGCGACGCCGAACGCATCACGAGCGGCGCCACGCTGGCCGCCCCGGACGACTTCGCGCTGGAGGCCGTGCTGGAGGAGACCGGATACCTGTTCACCCGTTACCGCCGGATCCGTCAAACAGCGGAATGAAGCATTCCGTTTGTCTTCGGTCAGGCACACTGAAGAACGCGCACCCCGTGGGAACACGGGGCAGGATGGTTTCTGCCCGTCTCGGGCGGGAGCCGCGAGAAGAAGGGCACCCGCAGTGTTCACGAGTGTGTTGATGATCGAGAAGCCGCTGGTGTCGGCAGACGTGGAGCTCGTGACGACCCTGCACGGCGAGGAGCCCGTCTCCTTCGTGGTCCTGATGCAGCCGCGCGGTGACCAGGACCGGCTGCTGCGGGCTCTCGATGACGTCGCCCTCGGCGAACTCGGCGACGCCGTCCAGGAGGGCGACGAGCCGGAGGGGAACGAGGCACTGCCCCCGGCACGACGGGCGCTGGAGCACTCGCTGGCGTCACTGCGCGACGCGGGCGCCGAAGCAGTCGGCCAGATCATCGAACGGCACCCGCTGGACCTGCTCACCTCCGTCGTCGAACAGACCGGCGCCGACGAGGTCATCGTGCTGACCGCCCCGCACCTCGTCGAGGAGTTCTTCCACCGCGACTGGGCGTCCCGGGCCCGTCACAAGGTGGGCGTGCCAGTGCTCAAACTGTTCGCCCACACCGACTGACCGTTCGCGCACCCCGACGGAGCGGGCCGCGGCCGCGGGCCACGGCCCGCAGCCGGCGCGGG
>NZ_BAAHCA010001373.1:0-929 GCF_054776295.1 Streptomyces sparsus | reverse complement strand
TCCAGCGGCGGCAGCGCCGCGGCGGTGGCGCTCGGCGCGGGACCGCTGTCGCTGGGCACCGACGGCGGCGGATCGGTGCGCATCCCGGCGTCGTTCTGCGGGATCTTCGCGCTGAAACCGACGTACGGGCGGGTGCCGCTCTACCCGGCCAGCGCGTTCGGCACCCTCGCCCACGTGGGCCCGATGACCCGGGACGCCGCGGACGCCGCGCTGCTGATGGACGTCATCACCGATCCCGACCCGCGGGACTGGTCCCAACTGGGTCCGGTCGCGGGCAGTTTCCGGGACCAGCTGGCCGGCGGCGTGAGCGGGCTGCGGATCGCCTGGTCGCCGGACTTCGGCGGCCGGGTGGCGGTGGATCCGCAGGTGGCCGCCTCCGTGCGGGCCGCCGTCGAGCTGCTGGCGGAGTCGGGCGCCCGGGTGGAGGAGGTCGACCCGGGCTTCGAGGACCCGGTGGACGCCTTCCACACCCTGTGGTTCGCCGGCGCGGCCCGGGTGACCCAGGGCTTCACCGAGGAGCAACGCGCGCGCATGGACCCGGGGTTGCGGGAGATCTGCGAGCAGGGTGCGGCCCGTTCGGCGCTGGAGTACCTGGCGGCGGTGGACGTGCGGATGGCGCTCGGCGCCCGCATGGGGGCCTTCCACGAGCGGTACGACCTGCTGGTGACGCCCACCATGCCGCTGACCGCCTTCGGCAACGGGCGTGAGGTGCCGGAGGGTTCGGCACACACCCGGTGGACGGGCTGGACGCCGTTCTCCTACCCGTTCAACCTGACGCAGCAGCCCGCGGCGAGCGTGCCGTGCGGGGTGGACGAGGACGGGCTGCCGATCGGCGTGCAGGTGGTGGCCGCCCGGCACCGGGACGCGCTGGTGCTGCGGGCCTGCCACACGCTGTACGGGACGGGCGTCGCCCGCCTGCCGGCGCCCCG
>NZ_BAAHCA010001372.1:0-929 GCF_054776295.1 Streptomyces sparsus | reverse complement strand
CGCGGCGGCTGGAGCGCGGGCAGCGGGGGTGGCGCGCTGCTCACGGGGGCCCGGTGCTTCCGCGGGTGCGGCGACGCGCCTACTGTGCGGTCATGGTCTGGACGTCACGAGAGATCCCTCATCAGGGCGGGCGCCTCGCGGTGGTGACCGGGGCCAACAGCGGTCTCGGTTACGTCACCGCCCGGGAGCTGGCCCGCCACGGTGCGCGAGTGGTGCTCGCCTGCCGCAGCGGCATGCGCGGCACGGCGGCGCTGGAGCGGCTGCGGCAGGAGGTGCCCGAGGCCGACGTGGAGTTCCGGTCGCTGGACCTCGCCGACCTCTCCTCCGTCCGCACCTTCGCCGACGGACTGCCCGGCGACCGGCTGGACCTGCTGGTCAACAACGCCGGGCTGATGGCCGTGCCGTACGCGCTGACGGCGGACGGCTTCGAGATGCAGTTCGGCGTGAACCACCTGGGGCACTTCGCCCTGACGGGCCTGCTGCTGGACCGCCTGACCGCCACCGGGGGCGCCCGCGTCGTCACCGTGTCCAGCATGATGCACGCCTTCGCCAACATCGACATCAACGACCTGAACAGCGCGCACGGCTACCGCCGCTGGCAGGCCTACAGCAGGTCCAAGACGGCGAACCTGCTGTTCGTGCACGAGCTGGCCCGCCGCACGGCGGACCTCGACCTGGTGGCCGCCGCCGCCCACCCCGGCTACTCGTCCACCGAACTCCAGGCCAAGGGGCCCAAGCTGGCCGGAAGTCGGCGCGCCGAACGGCTGATGCTGCTGAACAACCGGCTGTTCGCCTCCGCACCGGAGTTGGGCGCCGCACCGACACTGTGGGCGGCGACCGCTCCCGGCGTCCGGTCCGACTCCTTCACCGGCCCCCGGGTGCTGGGCGTCCGCGGCGCCCCCGGACCGGCCTTGCGCGCGCCGTGGACG
>NZ_BAAHCA010001371.1:0-929 GCF_054776295.1 Streptomyces sparsus | reverse complement strand
CGCCTGGGGGTGCGCGGCGGCGGGTCCGGCGGTCGCTGCCGGACGATGCCGGGGGCGCCGACCGTCCGGGCGGCGGAGTCGTAGCGGTCGTCGATGCTGTCGCCGGCCGCTGAGCGGCCGGTGTCCGGGGCGTCCTCGTCGTAGAGCTGACTCCACCAGTCGGGCGCTTCGGCCCGCTCCCGCTGACCACTCATGTCGCCATTGTCCACGTCACCGACTCCACCGCCCAGACCCGGACTGACGTCGGGCGCGTCGCCGCCTGAGCTGACGGAGCGTCACCGTGTGCGGGCGCCCCACCGATGACGGACAGGCGCACGGGAACCCGTACCGATGACTTCACCCTTTCGAGTGAGCGCGAGCTTGCCCGTGCCGGGCAAGGCGCCCTCGTACCGGGTGCACCGGGGCAAATCCTACGGAACCGATGCGCGACCGATTGCCATGTGTGAACCTTTGGCTATGAGGGATACACGTCAGAACACCCCGTTCAGCCAGGCCGAACGCGCATACCTGACCACCCAGCGCCTGGCCAGACTGGCGACGGTGGACTCCCAGGGCCAGCCGCAGGCCAATCCGGTCGGCTTCTTCCCGCAGGACGACGGGACGGTGCTGATCGGTGGATTCGCACTGGGCCGCACGAAGAAGTGGCGGAACCTGAAGGGCAATCCGCTCCTCGCCCTGGTGGTGGACGACCTGGTCAGCGAGTCCCCCTGGCAGGTGCGCGGCGTGGAGATCCGCGGTGAGGCGGAACTCCTCACCGGCGGACGCGCCTTGGGCAGGCAGTTCGGCGAGGAGGTGATCCGCGTCCACCCGCGCTGGATCCGCAGCTGGGGCCTGGAGGACGACTGAGCACCACCCCAGCGGGCGCACCCCGGGAGGGCGGTGCCGCAGGGCCTGGCGGGCACCCGGGCCGCGGCGCGGCCGCCCGGGTC
>NZ_BAAHCA010001370.1:0-931 GCF_054776295.1 Streptomyces sparsus | reverse complement strand
CGCCGTGCCTCGGGCTGGCCGGCCGAGCAGACCTTCGCCACGCTGATCGGCCTGGAGCTCCGCCCGCGCCGGCTGCGGGACGCCGCCCGGCTGTGGGCCTCACTGTCCGACGCCCGGGGCCCCGAGGGCCGCGACGCGCTGTGGGAGCACCCCGACATGCTGCCGACGGCCGCCGACCTGGACGACCCGGACGGTTTTGTGCACCACGAGCAGGCCGACTTCTCCGAGCTCGACCGGATGCTGGGTGACGCCGCGGGCGGTGGCACTCCCGGCGAGGGCGAGGGCGCGGACGGTCCCGCAGCCGAGGGCCCCGGCAGCGAGGGCGACGGACCCAAGGGCGAGGGCCGCAAGGACGACGGGCCGAAGTGACGCTGCACCGGAACGCGGTGCGGGTCCTCAACGGGTGGCCCGCACCGGAACCCGAGCAGGACGTGCTGCGCAAGGAGTACCTCGAACACCTCGCCGCGCACCCCGACGGGATGTGGAAGGCGTGCGCCGAGGGCCACCTGACGGCGAGCGCCCTGGTGGTGGACCCGGAACGCGGGCAGGTGCTGCTGACGCTGCACCGGAAACTGCGGATGTGGCTGCAGACGGGCGGTCACTGCGAGCCGGGTGACCGCACGCTCGCCGGCGCCGCGCTCCGTGAGGCCGTCGAGGAGTCCGGCGTCCCCGACCTCCGGCTGCTGCCCGGCGGCCCGTTGCGTCTCGACCGCCACCGCACGCCGTGCGCCTGGCATCTCGACGTGCAGTACGTGGCGCTGGCCCCACCCGGCGCCGTGGAGGCCGTCAGCGCGGAGTCCCTGGAACTGCGCTGGTACGCCTACGACGAGGTGGCCGACGTGGCCGACAGGTCCGTCTCCCTGCTCACCGAGCGGGCCCGCGGCCTGCTGTGACGCGGCGGCCCCGGCCGGCCGGGTCGGTGCGGGAGTGG
>NZ_BAAHCA010001369.1:0-934 GCF_054776295.1 Streptomyces sparsus | reverse complement strand
CGAGGCCCAGTTCGCGGCTGCGGGCGAGCACCGCCCGGACCTCGTCGGCGAAGCCGCGGGTGGTCAGGCAGGCCCGCAGGTCGTCCGGCCAGCCGACCCGGCCGCGTCCGGCCCGTTCCAGTTCCAGCTGGCCGGCGAGCAGCTCGCGAATGTAGAGGTCCTGCTCAGGACCGGACAGCAGGCGGAGCGGTTCGGCGAAGAGTTCCGCATCCTGGTGGGAACGGACCAGCGCGTAGCAGTAGGAGTGGAAGGTGGTGGCCTGCGGCGCGGTGCCGGCCATGCGCGCGGCCATCCGGTCGCGCAGTTCCACCGCGGCCTTGCGGCTGAAGGTGAGCACGAGGACCCGCTCGGGGTCCGTGCCGCGCCGCACACGCTCGGCGACGGCCTCGACCAACGTGGTGGTCTTGCCGGTGCCGGGGCCGGCGAGCACCAGCAGCGGTCCGCGGTCGTGGTCAACCACGGCACGTTGCGCTGCGTCCAACGAGGGAGGACTCGCCTTACCCGGCGGAGTGCGCACCAAGCGGTACGCATCGGACTTTCTGGAGGAACTCACGTGGATCGCCGGCCCTGGGGTTCGTTCTGGGTGATGCCGACGGTACGCCAGGAGGCACCCGAGCCGCAGCGCGTCCCAGGTGTGCCCCGCGCAACGGGGAACGTGTCGGGCGTCACTCGACGCGTGCCGGGCACCACTCGACGCATGACGACCGGCACGGCACCGCACGCGGCGCCCCGAAAGGACGCCCTGGCGTCCGTCCGCGCCCCCCGGACGGACGGCTCGGCGCATCCCGCCGGCCGGCATGACGGAAGCTGGACACTGTGAGAAGCCGCCTCCGACGCTCAGTCGCTCCCGCCGTCCCAGCGGGCCCGCCGCATGTCCAGGCGCGGTGGCTCGGCGCCCGGCCGCAGCGGGGTGCCCTCCGCGCGGTAGTGGTCG
>NZ_BAAHCA010001368.1:0-935 GCF_054776295.1 Streptomyces sparsus | reverse complement strand
CGGCCACCACCGGCGCCGGATCGCGCACGCCGGCGACGCCGCCACCGGCGCGGAGGTCTCCCGGGCGCTGGTCGCCGCGGTGCGCGAGCTCGGCATCGAGACGGTGGACCACGCGCTGGTGCTGGACCTGCTGACCGACCACGAGGGCCGGGCGGCGGGCGTCTCGCTGCACGTCATGGGGGAGGGCCAGCACGACGGCGTGGGCGCCGTGCGCGCCCGCGCGGTGGTGCTCGCCACCGGCGGCATGGGCCAGGTGTTCTCCGCGACCACCAACCCGGCCGTCTCCACGGGCGACGGCGTCGCGCTGGCGCTGCGGGCCGGCGCCGAGGTCAGCGACCTGGAGTTCGTCCAGTTCCACCCGACCGTGCTCTACCTGGGCCCGGACGCCGAGGGACAGCAGCCGCTGATCTCCGAGGCGGTCCGCGGCGAGGGCGCCCACCTGGTCGACGCCGACGGGGTGCGCTTCATGGTCGGGCAGCACGAGCAGGCCGAACTGGCGCCGCGTGACATCGTCGCCAAGGGCATCATGCGCCGCTGCCAGGAGCAGGGCGCCGAGCACATGTTCCTCGACGCCCGGCACTTCGGCGCCACGATGTGGGCGGAGCGCTTCCCGACGATCCTGGCCGCCTGCCGTGCGCACGGCATGGACCCGATCACCGAGCCGATCCCGGTCGCCCCCGCCGCGCACTACGCGTCCGGCGGCGTCCGTACCGACCTGCGCGGGCGGACCACCGTGCCGGGGCTCTACGCCTGCGGTGAGGTCGCCTGCACCGGCGTGCACGGCGCGAACCGGCTGGCGTCGAACTCGCTGCTGGAGGGGCTGGCCATCTCCGAGCGCATCGCCGCCGACTTCCTGGAGGCCGCCGGGGCGACTGCGTCGGGCCCAGCCGGTGCCGACGTCCCTGCTGCCGGCGCCCACCGTTGAAGACCGGGAA
>NZ_BAAHCA010001367.1:0-937 GCF_054776295.1 Streptomyces sparsus | reverse complement strand
GGCAGTGCCGCCGACCCCTCGCCGGGCCGCGCGAGCAGGGTGTACCGGCCGTCGGCGCCGAGCAGCAGTACCGCGCCGGGCGCCTCGACGCCGGAGAGGTAGCGGATGTTGGCCGGGCTCGACACCAGCGCCGACGTGCTGTCAGCGGCTGACGCCGCGCAGCGTTCACGGAGCCGGGAGCGGCGAAGCGTGTGCACCTCGGACATGTTCCCGAGCCTAAGGTCGCCACGGCCGTCCGGCCGGTCGGGAGCGGCCGTACGGGGGCCCTCCGCGACGGTGGGCCCGCGGGGGCGACTCTCCGGCGGAACCCCGCTGCGACGGGCGCGGAGGCGCCCAGCCGGGACCGGTCACCAGCTGGGCGGGCTGGCGAGGCTGCGGGCGACTATCTCGTCCAGCAGCCGGGCGGTGGTCTCCACGTCGTCCCGGGAGTTGTCCAGGATCGGCAGGCCGGAGCTGTACCAGCCGGCCATGCGGCCGTGGATGCGGGCGACCTCCTCGTCCGAGAGGCGGCGGTTGCCGCTGCGGGCCGCGTTGCGTTCGAGGACGACCTCCAGGCCGGGCAGCAGCACCACCGGGATCAGCCCCGGACCGACGTGCCGTTTCCAGCCGCCCAGCCCCACCACGGGCCGGTCGGGGAAGACCGCGTCGTCGAGGACGCACGAGATGCGGTTGGCGAGGAAGTTGCGGGCGGCGAAGCCGCAGGTGCGGCGGGCCAGCCGGTACTGGGCCTCGGAGCGGTCGTCCCAACCCGTCTGGGGGTCGGCGAACCCGGAGCGCACCCACTCGCGTACGTCGTCCAGGCTGATGTGCGCGGTGGGCACCGGGCGACGGTCGGCCCAGTACCGCGCGACGGTGGTCTTGCCCGCGCCCGCCGGCCCGATGAGCAGCACCGCCACCGCCGCGTGGGCGGCGTCCACGGCTGCCGGGTCGGCGGCGG
>NZ_BAAHCA010001366.1:0-944 GCF_054776295.1 Streptomyces sparsus | reverse complement strand
GGACGTCCAGCGGCAGGCCGAGACCATCGGTGAGGAGGCGCGGCGGCTACCGGAGCGGGCCGCCGAGCTGGACCGCCGGCTGGCCTCGCTGCGGACGAGGGCGCAGGCGCTGGCGACCCGGGCCGAGAAGGTCGAACCGGTGCTGAGTGAGCTGCGCCGCCGGTTCAGCGCGGCCTGCTGGCAGGACCTCCAGCAGGTGCCGGAGCAGGCCCGGCAGGCCGCGGAGCAGGCCGAGGCCAAGGTCGGTCAGGCCCAGCAGGCCAGGGACGCCCAGCGGTGGGCCGACGCGACGGCGCTGCTGTCGTCGGTACGGGCCCTGCTGAACACCGCTGACGACGCGGTCGCCGCCGCCGGCGACCGACTACAGCGGTTGAACGAGGTGTCCTTCAACCACGAGAAGGAGACCGAACGGGCCCGGTTCGCGTTGCGCGACGCGCAGCGGCTGGCGATGTCCGGGCGCAGCACACCCGACCCCCGGCACGCGCGCCCGCTGGACGACGCGGTCGCCCGGCTGGATCGGGCGCTCGCGGAGCTGGAGACCGGTGGGCGGCACCCGGACTACTGGCAGTTCCTGACCGAGCTGGACGCCATCAGGGAGACGGTGGCGCAGGTCGTCTCCGATATCCGGCAGTCTCTGGGTTCGGGGCACTGACCTGGGGCTATCCTGCCCCCATGCCGAGATACGAGTATCGCTGCCGGGAGTGCGGGACGACCTTCGAGCGCAGCCGTCCGATGGCCGAGTCGAGCGCGCCCGCGGACTGCCCCCAGGGGCACGGGGACACCGTGAAGCTGCTGTCCACGGTGGCGGTCGGCGGCGGGGCATCCGCGCCGTCCGCTCCGGCTCCCGCCGCAGGTGGCGGGGGCGGGGGCTGCTGCGGTGGCGGCTGCTGCGGCTGACTCCCGCCTCGCACTGGGACGCCCCGCCTGCGGCTGACTCCCGTCGC
>NZ_BAAHCA010001365.1:0-944 GCF_054776295.1 Streptomyces sparsus | reverse complement strand
TGGCCCGCCGTGCCCGCCCCGTCCGCGGGGGCGGCCGGGGACTGCGTGGCACGCTGCTTGCCGCCGCGGCCGGGCTTCGCGCCCTTCTTGCTGTCGCCCCGAGGGGCGGGCGCGTCGTTGTCCCGGCGCTGGGCGGCGGTGAGCGGCTGGACCTCGTCTGGCAAGAGCACTCCTCGAGCAGGTCCGGCTGTGGAGAGGCCGGAGTGCCATGGTATCGACCTCGGCCGCGGGAGGTCGTTCCGGCCGTCAGGTGAGACCTACCGCACGCGAACAGGCGGGCCGCCGGAAGCTTCTCCGGCGGCCCGCCTGCGGGTGCTGGGCATGGGTCAGACGGTGACCAGGGCGTCCAGAGGTGCGCCGTCGAGCGCCTTGGTGAGCCGGGAGCGACCGTTGAGGAAGCCCAGCTCCAGCAGGACGGCGACGCCGGCCACCTGGGCTCCGGACCGCCGTATGAGCTCCAGCGACGCCTCGGCCGTACCGCCGGTGGCCAGCACGTCGTCGATGACGAACACCCGGTCGCCGTCGGCGAGGTCCTCGGCGTGGATCTCGATCTCCGCGCTGCCGTACTCCAGGTCGTAGGACTGCGACAGCGTCGCGCCGGGCAGCTTGCCCGCCTTGCGGACGGGCACGAAGCCCAACCCGGCGCGTACCGCGACGGGCGCGGCCAGGATGAAGCCGCGTGCCTCGAGGCCGACGACCTTGGTGGCGCCGTGCGAGGCGCAGCGCTCGGCGAGCGCCTCGGTGAGCGCGCCGAAGGCCGCCGGGTCGGCGAGCAGCGGGGTGATGTCCTTGAACATCACGCCGGGCTTGGGGTAGTCCGCGACGTCCCGGATCCTGCTGAGCAGCAGGTCGGTGAGGGCGTCGGACGCGGGGGCGCCGGTACTCATCGGATCACCGCCGCTTTCCCTGGGTGCCGCGGCCCCTGCCGCGTGTCCCGCTCGGCC
>NZ_BAAHCA010001364.1:0-947 GCF_054776295.1 Streptomyces sparsus | reverse complement strand
CGGGTGCGGGAGGAGGTCGGCCCGCCGGGCGTACCGGTCGAACCGGCAGTCGGGACGGTCGGCCCCCGCCCGTGAGCCGCTGAGCCGGACGGGGGCCGACGCTGCCGGCGAGGCGCCCGGAGGGCCGTCCGCACGGAGCTTCGGCCACCCCCCACGAGTGACGCATTCCGTGCTTCCTCCGACACCCAGCGTGAGGGATGGTGGCGTTCTCGGCATGGGGCCGTTCGGCCCTCTTTACGGGACCGGCTACCCATGGGCCCGTTCCCGTCCGGGCTCCAGACTCGTGGACCCGGCGCCGGAACACCCGGCTCCTCTGCGAAAGGCGACCTCCATGCACAGGCACGGGCCAGTAGTGGTCGGGGTGGACGGGTCCACGGCCGCGCTCGCGGCGGTCGACTGGGCCGCCGACCGGGCCCAGCACGAACGGCTGCCGCTGGTGATCGCCCACGCATTTCTCTGGGACCGCTTCCAGGGGGAGCAGCGCTCACCGGCGGAGCGGCTCCGCAAGCGGACGATGCTGATCGACGCGACGAACCGGGCCGGCCGCCGTGCCCCCGCGGTGCAGGTGGCCACCGAGCTGCTCGCCGAACCGACGGTTGCCGGGCTGCTGCACGCGGCCCGCGACGCCTCGCTGCTGGTGCTGGGCTCGCACGGCCGCGGCACGCTCGCCTCGCTGCTCCTCGGATCGGTCGGTTCGGGGGTCGCCTCGCAGTCGCGTTGCCCGGTGGTGGTGATGCGCGGCCGGGTGGGGGTGGCCTACAGCCGCCTGCCCCGGGTGGTGCTGGGCGTCTCCGACCGCACGGACCGCTCGGTGGTGGAGTTCGCGCTCGACGAGGCGGAACGCCTGGGCGCGGAGCTGCTCGTGGTCCAGGCACGCCGCCCGAACGGCCCGCTGCGGACCGGCGAGGGGCCGGCGGACACCGGACCGGCCGACACCGGACCGGACG
>NZ_BAAHCA010001363.1:0-947 GCF_054776295.1 Streptomyces sparsus | reverse complement strand
CGGAGGCGGGCACCGCCGAGGGGGACCGGCCCGCGGCGGGTGCGGCCGAGGGGGACGAGGCGGGGCAGCCGCCCCTGGAGGCGTCCGACGCGCACGAGGCCGAGGGCGTGGGCACGTCTGCTGCCGACGAGGGCCTGGACGTCGGTGAGTTCGTGCAGCTGGGCCCGCTGGGCACGGCGCTGCTTCCGCGTGAGGTGCCGCGGGTGCTGCTGATCGACGAGTTCGACAAGGCCGACATGGATCTGGCCAACGATCTGCTGAGCGCCTTCGAGGAGGGCGAGTTCGTCATTCCGGAACTCGCCAGGCTCCGCAGGCGGACGCCGGACGTGGAGGTGCAGACGGACGACCCCGACGTGAGCGTGCGGGTGCGGCACGGCCGGGTCCGCTGCCGTGCCTTCCCGTTCATCGTCATCACCAGCAACGGAGAGCGCTCCTTTCCGCCCGCCTTCGTCCGGCGCTGTCTGACGCTGGAGATGCCGCCGCCGGACGCGGACCGGCTGACGGCGATGCTCGCCGCGCAGTTCGGAAACGGCGACGGTGCCGACGACGGCGCCGAACGGGCCGAGTTGGTGCGGGACTTCCTGGCCCGCTCGATGGCCGGCGGAAGCCTGGCCGCCGATCAGCTGCTCAACGCCGAGTACCTGCGGATGGCGGCGCACGGCTCCGACCGGGCGGCCAGGGACCGGGTGCTGCACGCGCTGTGGCGCAGGCTCGGTGAGGCGGGTCCTGGATGACACCGTCGCCCTCTCCGCGCGGTGGGGCGAAAGGCGGTACTGGGCCGGGTATCGCCTCGCCGGCCGGGGCATTCGGCGATCCCAGCTGGTTCGAGGTGGGGGAGACCCGCTGGCTCGCCGCCCTGATGGAGCAGCGCGTCCGCGCCGCCCGGGCGGCGACCGCCGAGCGGGAGGCCGCCGAGCGGGACCGCACGGCGCGGGAGGGCGACGACC
>NZ_BAAHCA010001362.1:0-952 GCF_054776295.1 Streptomyces sparsus | reverse complement strand
CGGGCGGTCGCGCCCCGGCTGCGGTCCTGTCACCGTTCCGCTGCAACCGGGCGCGCCGCGCGCCCTGCCCGCCGACGTCCCGCCCACCGGCTCGTAGACTCCGGGCTGTGGATACGACCCTTCAGGACCCGCTGATCGGGCATGTGCTGGACGGGCGGTACCGCGTCGAGGCGCGGATCGCCGTCGGCGGCATGGCCACGGTCTACCGGGCCGTGGACACCCGGCTGGACCGCGTGCTCGCCCTGAAGGTCATGCACCCCGCGCTCGCCGGCGACAGCCAGTTCGTCGAACGCTTCATCCGCGAGGCCAAGTCGGCGGCCCGGCTGGCGCACACCAACATCGTGGGCGTCTTCGACCAGGGCAACGACGGCACCTACGTCTTCCTGGCGATGGAGTACGTCGCCGGGTGCACGCTCCGCGACGTCCTGGTACGGCGCCGGGCGCTGCAACCGCGGGCGGCACTGGACATCCTCGAACCGGTGCTGGCGGCGCTGGGCGCCGCCCACCGGGCGCAGCTGGTGCACCGCGACGTGAAGCCGGAGAACGTGCTGATCGGGGACGACGGCCGGGTCAAGGTCGCCGACTTCGGACTGGTCCGGGCCGTGGACGCGCAGACCTCCACATCCACCACCGCCGTCATGGGCACCGTCTCCTACCTCGCGCCGGAGCAGATCGAGCACGGCACCGCGGACACCACCGCCGACATCTACGCCTGCGGCGTGATGCTCTACGAGATGCTGACCGGCGCCAAACCGCACACCGGGACCAATCCGGCGCAGGTGATGTACCAGCACCTGCACCACGACGTGCCCGCCCCCTCCGCACTGGCCCCGGGGCTGGCCGCCGGCCTCGATGCCCTGGTGACCGGGGCGGCCGCCCGCGACCCCCGGCGGCGTCCCGCCGACGCGGTGGAGATGCTCCAGGAGGTGCGCCGGATCCGGGCGGCGCTGAC
>NZ_BAAHCA010001361.1:0-954 GCF_054776295.1 Streptomyces sparsus | reverse complement strand
GGGGCTGCCGCCCCCGACGACTGCCTTGCGGCCCCCGGCCTTCGCCCGGCACGTCGCGGGTCTACGCACGCGCCGCGCCGCGCGGGCCTTCGTCAGCTCTCCCAGACGGCTGCGGCGGTCCGGTCGTCCGCGTAGCCCTTGAGTCGGGTCTGGACGTCGACGAGGAAGTCGGCCAGGCCTGGCGGCTGGTCGGTCGTCCAGCGGGTGGCGAGATGGTCCGCGAGCGGCTGCTCCTCCCGCAGCGGCTCGGCGAAGCCACGGCCGCACAGCAGCAGCACGTCGCCCGGCCGGGCCTGCGAGGCCCGGAAGCGGAACACCGCCCCGCTCGTGGTCAGCGCCTCACCGGCTGCGCCACTCTGCGCCTCCAAGCCACCCGGCTCCTCCTGAAAGGACTGCCCCACGCCGTCCCGTCGTTCCCCGCCACGCCCGTTTCCGTCCTGCCCGTTCCGCGCCTGCCCCTCCCGACCCCGTCCGTCCCGGCCGTCCGGATCCGCCTGCGGTGACACCGCGGCCGACCGCGTCTGCTGGGCCGGCAGCCCGGTGGCGGGGCGGCCGTCGGGCTGTACGCCGGCGGCGGACTCCGGAGACCGGTCGGCCTCCTCGTCGGTCTGCGGTTCACCCGGGCCCGGCTCCAGGTCCTGCCAGGCACCGTCCCGCAGCCGGAACAGCCCTCCCCCGCCCACCCCGAAGAACACCCGGGTGCGGCAGCGGGGATCGACCGGCAACAGCAGGCAGCGCAGTTCGGCGGTGTACTCGGCAGGCTCCAGGCCGAGTTCGGCCGCCCGGGAGCGAAGCCTGCCCATGCTGCGGGCGGTCAGCCGGCCCAGCCCGGACTTCAGTGCCCCGCGGCGCCCCGCACGAATGTCCTCGGAGAGCCGGGCATGGCTGCGGCCGACGGCACCCGCGATCCAGTGGCAGGCGTCCCGGGCCGCGCGGTCCGCGCACGGGGCGGCA
>NZ_BAAHCA010001360.1:0-954 GCF_054776295.1 Streptomyces sparsus | reverse complement strand
TGCGCGGAGCCCGTGGCGGCCAGCAGGTCACCGACCACCGGACCGGCCACCACAGGGCCGGCGGCGAACGGGCCGATCAGCGACCTGGCCGCCTTCACCGGGTCGTCCGAACCGCCCGCCACCACCACCAGCCGGTTGCCGAGCACCCCGGTGAGCACCTGGAGCTTGGCGTGCCGCGCCGCCCGCCGGATCGCCTCCACGGTCAGCTCGCTGTCGCCGTCCGGAGCCGTGCCCAGCACCACCGCGACGTGCTCGGGCGCGTTCCAGCCCAGCGCCGCGGCCCGCGACACGGCACCCTCGTCCGCCTCACCGGACAGCACCGCGTTGACCACCAGCGACTCCAGCCGGGCGTCCCACGCGCCGCGCGCCTCGGCGGCCTGCGCGTAGACCTGGGCGGTGGCGAACGCGATCTCCCGCGCGTACACGAGCAGCGCCTCGCGCAGCACCGACTCGTCCCCCGGAGCGGCGACCTCGTCGATCGCCGTCTCGACCACCTCGATCGTGGTGCGGACCATCTCGACGGTCTGCCGCAGGGTGATCGCACGCGTCAGTTCGCGCGGCGCGGTACCGAACACGTCGGTGCTGATCGCCTGGGGGGCCTCCGGGTGCCGGAACCACTCGGTGAACGCCGCGATGCCCGCCTGCGCGACCAGCCCGATCCAGGACCGGTTCTCCGGCGGCATCGCCCGGTACCAGGAAAGCTGGTCGTCCATCCGCGTGATGGCGGCTGCGGCGAGCTTGCCGGCGGACTGCTCCAGCCGCCGCAGCGTCCCGGAGTGAGGATGCGCGGGGGTCGGGCTCGGGGTGGTCTCAGCGGGTTCGGGCACGGCACAAGCCTGCCTCATGAAACGCCCGCCACGGGACACGGGTGCACGACGGGCACCCGCCCGGCCCGGTCCCGACGGCCACCCGACGGTGCCTCGGCGGCCGTCACACGGCGGCGGCAGCCCCCCG
>NZ_BAAHCA010001359.1:0-956 GCF_054776295.1 Streptomyces sparsus | reverse complement strand
GAGCCGGACCGCGGTGCAGCATGCCCCCGGCCAGCCGGGCACGCTCGCCGAGCCCCGCCAGGCCGCGTCCGCCGCTCACCCGTGGCGAGTGCCGACCGTCGAGGTCCGCCGGGACCGGGCCGTTGACCACCTCGACCAGCAAGGAGTCCGGCTCGAACTCCAGGGCCACGGTGATGGGGGCGCCGAAGGCGTGCTTGTGGGCGTTCGTCAGGCCTTCCTGCACTATCCGGTAGGCGGCACGGTCGGCGACCGGGGGCAGCGAACGCGGCGTGCCGCGGCGGTGCAGGGCGACGGCGGCTCCGGCCGCCCTCGAGGTCCCGACCAGCTGCTCGACCGCGTCCAGCCCGTTGCCGGAAGGCGGTGCGTCGGCTGTTTCCGAGCCGGTCGCGTCGGAGGCGTCCTCGCGCAGCACCCCGACCACCTCGCGCAGCTCCCGCATGGCGTTGACGGAGGCGTCGCGCAGGACCCCCACCGCCACCCGCTGGCTGCCGCTCAGCTCCGGATCGACCTGGAGGGCGCCGGTGTGGACCGCTATCAGCGTCAGTTGGTGGCCGAGGCTGTCGTGCATGTCCTGCGCGATGCGCTGTCGTTCCCGCAGTTGGGCCTCGCGGGCGATGATGGCGTTCTCACGCAGCAACTGACGGTGCTGCGCCTGCACGGAGGCGAGCAGCGTCCTGCGCTGCGAGAGGTACCGGGCGACCAGCCCGGGCACGACTGCCGCAGCCAGGAACCAGAGCGCGGAGAAGATCAGCACCAGCCCCGAGTTGAGGGCCACGCCCTCCCGCATGACGCTGAGCAGTTCCATCAGCAGGTGCAGTACGAAGGCCGCGCCGAAGACCGTCAGCGCACGGGCCGGGCGTTTGAGGCGCCGCCCCGCGGACCAGGCCACGACGGGCAGCAGCAGGGCCAGGCCGAGCACCGAGCCGCCACCGAGGCCGGCGGTCACCAGCAGCCGT
>NZ_BAAHCA010001358.1:0-957 GCF_054776295.1 Streptomyces sparsus | reverse complement strand
GTGGGGCTGCCGCGGGCGAGGTGCGATCGGCAGGCGGCGCGGCGTGAGCAGACCGGGTGCGCAGCCGATGACTCGCCGCCTCGTCCAGGGACACCGGGCGCTGCTGACGCGCGGCCAGCCGGGCGGCCTCGTGGCCCAGGGCGGCCACGTCCTCCCAGCGCAGTCGGAGCACCACGGTGAGTTCGGCCTCGCCGTCGGGCAGAGCGTGCAGAGGAAGGCTGCTGCGATCGTTCATCGGCGGACCCTTCGATGCTCGGGAGGTGGACACGTCGTGTGCTGCGTGCGCCCACCGCGGGATACGCAGAAGCGGTCGGAAACGTTCAGACTGCGGTGCGATGTGTCCCCGGTTGCCTCCGGCGGACGTCTCACGGGCGATCGGATCTTTCTTCGGCGCCAATTCGGGTAGGCGTCCCGCGCGAACACGCCGCAGTCCCGGGCGGCATCTCATCCGGGGGACCGCCCCGTGCGGGAGAGTCAGCAGAAAGAAGGGTTCATGAGTTATCCGTCCGCCCACTCCGACCAGCCGCAGGGAAGCCCGCGCAACGGCCTCGGGATCGCCGCGCTGGTACTGGGCATCATCGCGCTCGCCACCTTCTGGACCGTGGTGGGCGGCATCATCCTGGGCATCGTGGCCATCGTGCTGGGCATCATCGGCTTCCGCCGCCAGCGGCAGGGCGTCGCCACGAACGGCACGATGGCCATCGTGGGTGCGGTGCTCGGCGCGCTGGGACTGATCGCCTCGGCGATCATCCTCGCCGTGGGCGTGTCGTTCTTCAACAGTGAGGAGTTCGGCAACCTCACCGAGTGCCTGGAGCAGGCGGAGACCGCTGAGGAACAGCAGGAGTGCGAGCGGGACTTCAGCGACCAGGTGGGGTGACCGACCGCAGCCCGGACGGACGCCGTGCCAGCGTCCGCCGACGAGCGGCCCCCGTTCCGGACGGAGATCCGGGACGGGGG
>NZ_BAAHCA010001357.1:0-963 GCF_054776295.1 Streptomyces sparsus | reverse complement strand
CGCGAGCGGCGGTGGCCCGGCTGGAGGAGCTGACCGGCCGGGCACCGCTGCTGCTGACCGGCGACCGCCGGCAGGCGGCCGTCCGGCTCGCGGAGCAGACCGGCATCCGCCCGGAACAGGTCCGGGCCGCACTGCTGCCCGCCGACAAGGCCGACGCCGTAAGGGAGTTGGAGGCCGCGGGCAGCCGGGTGCTCGCCGTCGGGGACGGCGTCAACGACGCCCCGGCGCTGGCCGCCGCGCACGCGGGCATCGCCATGGGCGGCAGCGGCGCCGACCTGACCCTGCGTACCGCCGACGCGGTACTGGTCCGCGACGAACTGGCAGCGGTGCCCGCCGTGGTGGCGCTCTCCCGCAGAGCGCGGCGGCTGGTGCTGCAGAACCTGGCGATCGCGGGCACGGCCATCGTCGTCCTTGTCGCCTGGGACCTGTTCTGGCACCTGCCCCTGCCGCTGGGTGTGGCCGGGCACGAGGGCTCCACCGTGCTGGTCGGCCTCAACGGCCTGCGACTGCTGAGCGACCGCGCCTGGCGCGCCTGACGCGCCCGGGTCAGGCGCCGCTCACCGCCCCGCCCCCGGTCGGCGGGCCGCCCGCCCGCTCGTGACCGGTGGTACCCAAAGCCGTGACGGAGGGTGCGCGGTGACACTTCCGGGACGTGACGGACCAAGATTGTGAACGAATTCACACCTTCCCCTTGGCCCGGGCCCTGATCCGTGCTGAGATGCGAGCACATCCGGCTCGACGGCGCGCTTGGGGAGGGCACTGTGGCGGAATCCGCCATGTCTCGTTCGGTACGGCTGGATCACGGTGGGGGCGACGATCCCCTCGCCCTGGCGGTGTGGCGGCTGCGTTCACGCGGCTGCTGGGACGACGCGGCGGCCCTGCTGGCCGTGCGGGCGACCGAGGACGCGGAGGTCGCCGTCGAACGGGCGGCCCTGCTGGTGGAGCGCTGCATGTTCACCGCCG
>NZ_BAAHCA010001356.1:0-963 GCF_054776295.1 Streptomyces sparsus | reverse complement strand
CGGGAGCGGCGCCCCCGCGGTGAGCGCGCGCAGTTCCGGTGGGTCGCCGTGGGCGGCGCGGCGTTCGGTGAGCACCCGGGCGACCGCCGCCCACAGCTCCGTCTCCCGGTCCGGGTGCAGGTCGGCGAGCGCGGACAGCATCTCCGACAGGTGGTTGACCAGCAGGCAGTACACGACCCGGTCCCAGCCCCGGGCCCGGCTGTACGTCAGCGGGCGGGCGACGGTGGCGGGCAGCCGGGTCAGTGCGGCGGTGTGCCGGCCGGCCAGCAGCTTGGTGCCCTCCAGGTCGCGGAAGAGGACCTGCCGCGGGTGCCCGTCGGGACCGACACCCACGACGACGTTCTGCAGGTGCGGTTCCAGTACCACGCCGTGGTCGAAGAAGGCCGCCAGCACCGGTGACACGAGCAGCCGCAGGTAGGTCTCCCACCAGCGGAGGGCCTCCCGCGGTCCGGCGCCCGCCAGCAGCCGGCCGAGGTGCGCGTCGCCGCCGGGGTGCTCGTCGGCGACCGCCGCCGCCAGCAGCCCGGTGGTCCCGGGGGTCAGCCGGGCGGACAGGCCCTCGCGCACGATGACGCCGAGGCCCTCGGTGAGGTCGCGGCTGCCGACGTCGAGCGTGCGGTAGCCCGGCTCGCGCAGCAGGTCGCAGCCGGGGAACCGGACGGCCAGCTCACGGGCGACCGGTTCCAGCAGCCGGGTCAGGGCGACGGCGCCGGCCAGTTCGTAGTCGGCGTTCTTGCGGAGGCAGTTGGTGATGCGGACGTTGAGGCTGAACTTCAGGAAGTCCCGCCCGTCGTACAGGGTGCGGACCGACGCGGTGGGGGCGAAGGGCACGTCGCCCGGGCCCAGATCGAGCAGGTCGCGGCGCAACCGGGCGGCGTGCAGCGCGGCGTGGTCGCGCAGCATCGCGTACTGCCACGGGTGGGCGGGGAGCAGCCGGTAGCCGGCCGGGGCGGTGCCCTGCCG
>NZ_BAAHCA010001355.1:0-964 GCF_054776295.1 Streptomyces sparsus | reverse complement strand
CCGCCGGGTGGCGCCGCCGGCGGTGTCGGGCAGCGCTCCGGTGTGCGTGCCGGAGCGCGCGTGGTGGTGCTGATCCATGACTTCACCCTCCCCGAGCGCGGGGCGCAGGGCCACGTGCCCGCGCTCCCCCGCAGCCAGACGGCGGCAGGGGGTCCGCGGTTGCCCCGCCCTCGGCGACGGTCGACTCAGCCCGGACCGGGCCTGATGGGGAGGGGCCGGGCCTGATGGGGAGGCGGACCGGGTCAGAGGGTGCGCAGCAGGACGGCCGGCTGCTCCACGCAGTCCGCGACGTAGCGCAGGAAACCGCCCGCGGTACCGCCGTCGCACACCCGGTGGTCGAAGGTGAAGGACAGCTGGACGACCTGCCGGACCGCCAACTCCCCCTGGTGCACCCACGGTTTGGGGGTGATGCGGCCGACTCCGAGCATCGCCGCCTCGGGGTGGTTGAGGATCGGCGTCGAGCCGTCCACGCCGAAGACGCCGTAGTTGTTGAGGGTGAACGTGCCGCCGGTGAGCTGCGCCGGCGTGAGGCGTCCCTTCCGGGCGGCCTCGGTGAGCCGGGTGAACTCGGCGGTGAGGTCCTCGACGTTGCGCCGGTGCGCGTCGGTGACGACCGGCACGACCAGGCCGCGCGGGGTCTGGGCCGCGAAGCCCAGGTGGACGGCCGGCAGCCGCACCAGCTCCTGCGCCTCGGTGTCGACGTAGGTGTTGAGGTCGGGGTAGCGGGCCAGCGCGGCGGTGCAGACGCGGGCCAGCAGCGCCAGCAGCGAGACCTTCGGGCCGCCGGCGGCGTTCATGGCGTGCCGGGCGGCGAGCAGTTCGGCGGCGTCCGCGTCGGCGCAGCAGGTGGCGTCGGGTATCTCCCTGCGGCTGCGGGAGAGCTTCTCGGCGACGGCGCCCAGCACGCCCCTCAGCGGCACCCGCTCGCCCTCGGGCGCGATGCGGACCGCCGAGGCGGCTGCCG
>NZ_BAAHCA010001354.1:0-965 GCF_054776295.1 Streptomyces sparsus | reverse complement strand
CCTGTCGGGCCCTGCTCGGGACCGTTCTGCCTCTGCGTCCCGGGCCCGTACCGGCGGGACGGTGTACCTGCCGAGCCGGAGCACCGGTCGGCGGCCGCTCCTGACGAACGGAAGCCCGCGATGACCCCGCATCGGCACGCCACACCCGCCGTACCCGCCACACCCGCCGTACCCACCGCTCCCGCCGCTCCCACCGCTCCCGCCGCTCCCACCGCACCCACGGTGAACGGCTCCCGCCGGGCGCCGTCGCCCGCCGCCAGGTGGCTGGCCGCACTGCGCATCGCAATGGGCTTCGTCTTCCTCTGGGCGTTCCTGGACAAGACCTTCGGCTGGGGCTACGCCACCACGTCGGAGCGGGCCTGGGTCAACGGCGGTTCACCCACCCAGGGCTACCTGGGCGGGGTCGAGGTCGGCCCGATGGAGTCCACCTTCCACGCCTGGGCCGGCACCGCCTGGGCGGACTGGCTGTTCATGCTGGGCCTGCTGGCCGTCGGCACCGCGCTGCTCGCGGGAGTGGCACTGCGCCTGGCGGCTGTGGCCGGCTCCCTGATGATGGCGCTGATGTGGGTGGCCGAGTGGCCGCCGGCCCGGGAGCTCTCCGACGGCACCCCCAGCATGTCCGTCAACCCCTTCGTCGACTACCACGTGGTCTACGCCGTGGTGCTGGTCGTGCTGGCGCTCACCGCCGCCGGAAGGGTGTGGGGCCTGGGCCGCGTCTGGTCCCGGCTACCGCTCGTCCAGCGCACCCCGTGGCTTCGATAACCCGCGCCCCCGCCCCGGAGCCCGCACCCCGCACCCCGCACCCCCCGCCCCGGAGCCCGAGCGCCGGTCCCGCCCGGCCGAGGCCGGAAGTGACGAAACCGGAGGAAACCTCCCAGGACGGGGTACCCGGCAGCCGTTCCCGGCAGTGACCGGGACGCCTGACCGGAGGGACACGATGGACGAGGCCCCGCACAGCCTGGTCC
>NZ_BAAHCA010001353.1:0-967 GCF_054776295.1 Streptomyces sparsus | reverse complement strand
GGGGGTTCCTGCGGCGCGTGGCGCGGCTGCGGCACCATCGTGCGGGCCTCGACGGGCGGGTACAGCGGCCGCCGCGGGGGCGGCATCGGCTCGTAGCGCCGCGGTGGTGCCAGAGGCGGCGGGAACGACGCTCGTGACGGGTCCGCCTCTGTGCTCACCGGCACCCCCTCATGCTCGAAGCCGCCCGGATCTCGTTCGCGGGCAGGCCGGTTGGTTCCCGGGCGACGATGGGATCGGCCGGGTGGTCACGGTGTGTGCGTCACTCTACGGTGAGTGCCGCGGGGTGCGGCAACCCGCGGCGGTGGGGGCTGTCCTGCTGGGCCGCGCTCTGGCAAGCTGCCCGGGTGTTCCCCCCAGACGCTCATCCCGCAGCAGACCGGGCCCGCTACGACCGGGCCACCGCTCACCTGGACGCGCCACTGGCCGTGGTGGACCTGGCGGCGTTCGACGCGAACGCCGCCGACCTGGTCCGCCGGGCCGGGGGCAAGCCGATCCGGGTCGCCAGCAAGTCGGTGCGCTGCCGCGCACTGCTGGAACGGGCCCTGGCCATGGACGGGTTCGCCGGGGTGATGGCCTTCACCCTGGCGGAGTCGCTGTGGCTGGCGCGGTCCGGCGTTCCCGACGTGCTGCTGGCGTATCCGTCCGCGGACCGTTCGGGGTACGCGGAGCTGGCCGGCGACGCCAAGCTGGCCGGTGCGGTGACGGTGATGGTCGACGATCCGGCGCAGCTGGCGCTGATCGACGCCGCGCGGGGCGGCGGTACCGAGGAGATCCGGGTCTGCCTGGAGCTGGACACCTCCCTGCGGCTGCTGGGCGGACGGGTGCGGATCGGTGCGCGGCGCTCCCCGCTGCACGCCCCGGAGCAGCTGGCGGAGGTGGCGCGCGCGGTGGCACGACGGCCGGGTTTCCGCCTGGTGGGCCTGATGGCGTACGAGGGCCATGTCGCGGGCGTGGGTGACGCGGTCGC
>NZ_BAAHCA010001352.1:0-967 GCF_054776295.1 Streptomyces sparsus | reverse complement strand
CTGCGCCGGGTGGGACCGCCAGAAGGCGGCCAGGTCGGCGGCGGTCTCGGCCGGGCGTTCCGCGGCGGGGGAGTGCTCGGCCCCGGTGACCACCGTGCGGTGCGCGCCCAGCGCCGACGCCATGCCGTCCAACTGCTCCACCGGCCAGGCGTAGTCGACCTCCCCCGACAGCACGTGCACCGGCAGGCCGTCACCGCCGTCCTGCCCGGTGAGTGCGGCCAGCTCGGTGACCCGGTCCGGTTCGCAGATCAACTGCCGGCCGGTGGCAAGCAGTTGTGCGGGCGCGGTCGCCAGCCACCGCTCCTGGAGGAACGCGGCCACCTGCGGCGGGGTCGCCGCGTCCGCCGCCTCCGGGGGATCGAGGTCCCGCATGATCTGCCAGATCTCCGCCATGCTCAGCGCCGGCAGGGCGCCCAGCAGAAGCTTGAGGCGTTCCTGCTGGCCGGTGGAGACGGCGCCGGGACCGCTGCTCATGAGGGTGAGAGTGCCGAACGGCGTCGCGTCGCGCAGCACCGCCGACCGGGCGACCAGACCACCGAGCGAGTGCCCGAGCAGATGCACCGGCGGACCCAGCGCCGCGACCTGGGCGTGCACGTCGGCCGCCAGCTCGGTCATGCGGTAGGCGTCCTCGTCCGGCGGGCCCGGCGTCTCGTACTGGCCGCGGCCGTCCACCGCCACGGCCTGGACGCCCGCGGCGGCGAGCGGCTCCAGCACCGCGATGAAGTCCTCCTTGCTGCCGGTGAAGCCGGGCACCAGCAGCGCGGTGCCGTGTACGGCCCGACCGGCGTCCAGCACGGCGAAGGCACCCCGGTCGGTGTCGAGCCGGTGGGCCCGCGCGCCGGGCGGCAGGGAGAGGGTCGGCGGCTTGCTCATGCGGGTGACGCTACCGCTCCGGCGGACCGTCCCGCCGGGCGACCCGGCGCCGGAACGGGCCGGACCGGGGAGCACGAGGGCGGACAGCACGATG
>NZ_BAAHCA010001351.1:0-969 GCF_054776295.1 Streptomyces sparsus | reverse complement strand
TTCGGCCGGCTCGACTGGTGGCCGGCGGTGACCGGCACCGATGTGCGCACCCCGCTGCTGGCCGCCCTCGTCCGGCCCACCGCACCGGCCGTGCCCCGCCCGGAGAGCCGGCCGGCCCACTTCGCCGACGCGGGCATGACCATCCTGCGCGGCCCAGCGGGTATCTGGTGCCGCTGCGACGGCGGCCCGCACGGGTTCCTGTCCATCGCCGCGCACGCGCACGCCGACGCGCTGTCCGTGGAGGTCCGCCACGACGGCGTCGACGTGCTCGCCGACCCGGGCACGTACTGCTACCACGGGCAGCCCGAGTGGCGGCGGTACTTCCGGTCCACCCTGGGCCACAACACCCTGCGGCTGGACGGCGCCGACCAGTCCGTCTCCGGCGGACCGTTCCTGTGGACCCGGCACGCCCGCAGCCGCGTCCTGGTCGCCGACACCTCCGGCGAGGAGGTGGCCCGCTGGTGCGCCGAGCACGACGGGTACCGGCCCTCCGTGCACCGGCGCCGGGTGGAGCTGACCGCCGCGAGCCGGGAGCTGAGGGTGGTGGACGAGGTGCCCGGCCCGCGCCGGGCCGTGCACCTGGCGTTCCACCTCGGCCCGGCGATCACCGCGGACCTGGTGGGGAGCCGAGCTGTGCTCACCTGGTCCCGGGACGGCGACGACCGCTCCGCGGTGCTCGACCTGCCCGGGCGGTTGTCCTGGCGGGCGCACCGCGGTGAGAGTGACCCGCCGCTGGGCTGGTACTCCGCCGGCTTCGGGCGCAGGGAACCCGCCACCACCCTGGTCGGCAGCGGCTTCACCGACGGCACGGAGGGCTTCACCACCGTGCTCAGGTTCCGCGGCTAGGGGCGCCCGATGGATCTTCGTGGCGGAAGGAGCGGCGTCCGGTGGCTTCACCCCGGGCGGGGGCCCGGGCGCGTCGAGCGGCGTCGGGTGTGGGCGTCGGCATGGCTGGCACTCGCCCTGCTG
>NZ_BAAHCA010001350.1:0-971 GCF_054776295.1 Streptomyces sparsus | reverse complement strand
GGCCTCGCCGGGCCCGGCGAGGCCGTCGCAGCGGCGGCGGGATCGCGGCGCCGGGGCTAGCGTGGGCGGCAGGAGGCCTGCCCGCCAGGGAGGCCACTGGGCGGAAGGCACTGCCATGTCCGGACGAGCCGAAGGTGTGCCCTGCTGGGCCGACGTCACGCTGCCCGACCTGGAGGCGGGCAAGGAGTTCTACGGGAAGCTGTTCGGCTGGACGTTCCAGGACGGCGACGAGCAGTACGGCGGTTACACCCAGGCCGAGTACGAGGGGCAGGCCGTCGCGGCGCTGACCCCCCGCATGCCCGGGACGGACTGGCCGGCCGCCTGGACGCTCTACTTCGCCTCCCCGGACGCCGACGCCACCGCCGAGCGGATCTCCGCCAGCGGCGGCCAGGTGCTCGCGCCACCGATGACGGTCGGCGAGTTCGGGCGGATGCTGGTCGCGCGGGCACCGGGCGGGGGAGTGTTCGGCGTCTGGCAGGCGGGCACCCACCAGGGCTTCGAGCGGGAGGGGGAGCCGGGCTCGTACTGCTGGGTCGAGATGGTCACCCGGGACCCCGACGCCGTGGACGCCTTCTTCGAGACGGTGTTCCCGCTCCGGGGAGCCCCGCTGGACGACGACTCCGTGGACTACCGGGTGTGGGAGGCGGACGGCCGCCAGGTGGGCGGCCGGATGAACATGACCGGGGAGTTCCCCGCCGAGCTGCCGGCGTTCCTGAGCGTGTACTTCGCGGTGTCCGACTGCGACGACGCCGTGGAGACCGTGAGCCGGCTGGGCGGCACGGTCGACTACGGGCCGATGGACACCCCCTTCGGGCGGTTCGCCTCGGTGGCCGACCAGCAGGGCGCCCGCTTCACCGTCATCGACCCGGCGGCGGCCGTCGGCGAGGCCCCGTCGACCCGCTGAGCAGCCGGCCTCCCAGCCCCGACCGCAGCCCCGACTGTCCGACCGGCAACCCGCCCGGCCGGCCCCG
>NZ_BAAHCA010001349.1:0-971 GCF_054776295.1 Streptomyces sparsus | reverse complement strand
GCCCGGGTCCGTCGGCGGCCGGCCGGTCACCGAGCCGTACGTCGCCCCGGTCGTCGGTCCTGCCGCCTGCCGGTGCCCGGTCGGGCGCGTCCGGCGCGGTGCGGGCCTGCTGGTCCTGGCGCATGGCGCGTTCGTTGTCGGTGGTCACGCGGTGTCACTTCCCTTCGTGTGCCGCCGGCCGGTGACCTGCGGCTGACGAGCGCCGTCGGTCTCACCGTGGCTGCGTCGGTTCTCGTCCGTCGGGCCGCCCATGAGGGCGTCGAACATGGCGCGCCCCTCGACCAGGGCGGCCCGCATCTGCTCGGTGTCGCCCTCACCACGGGCGGCGGTGTGCACCTGCCGGTAGCCTTCGACCTCGGCGGCATGGTGCACGGACAGGGCGTCGGTCTGCTCGTCGAAGTGCTGGGACGCGGGGTAGCCGACGTCCTCGGCCAGCCGGCCCAGCAGCTGCTCCGCCTCGGCCACCGCCTGCTGCGGCGACTCGACGAAGCGCTCCTGGAGAACGGTCCAGCGCTCGTTGTACTGCTCGCGCGTCTCGGGCGGCAGGCTGCGGGTCTTCAGCGAACCGTGCCGGTCGAGCCGGGCGCCGAGTTCCTCCTCGGCGGCGCGGTGGTCCCCGTTGTGGCGGGCCAGGACCCGGTCGTACTCGGGTCCGAAGCGGTGCTTCAGGTTGCGCCCGCCGCTCTTGTTCCGTACGGCGTACAGGACGCCGGCGGCGACACAGACGACCAGCACCGCGACCACTGTGACGATCACGACTGTGGACATTGCTTGGTACCCCCGGCTCTCTACTGATAGAGGGTGTTGAGCTGTCCACGCTCGGATTGCCACGAATACGATCGGTAAACGCTCAACTGCCTCCGGCGGCCCGGAACAGCGGTTCCGGGCGCCGGTGCTGCACCCTCCGTAGCCACTGGGGCATCAGGCGTCTCCGGCGTCCCCGGGTGCGGGCGGCGACGAGCGGGCCGCCC
>NZ_BAAHCA010001348.1:0-971 GCF_054776295.1 Streptomyces sparsus | reverse complement strand
TGGTCCCGGCCCGTCCGCCACGCCGCCGTCGACCGGTTCAGCCGAGCGGCGGTTGCCGGTGGGCGCCGCCCGGCCCCCGGCCGGACATCACCTCGCCGTACGCCTGCATGAGGTCCGGCAGCCGCAGCGTCGCGAGGTCCTCCCGGGACGGCGTGCCGGCGCAGCCCGACAACCGCAGGTCGCGGTAGGCGCAGCTCTTCTCGTAGAGGGTGCGCAGAAAGCGGCCGTTGCCCAGCTCGTCGATCCAGCCCTGGTCCACCACGTGCCCGCTGACGCTGAGCAGCTCCTCCAGGGCCTCCTCGTCCCACTCGTCCCCGTTCTCGGCCGCCAGGACCCGGCCGATGGCCGTCAGCTCCAGCGGCCGGTAACTGGGGAAGTCGATGCGGGTGGTGAACCGCGAACCCAGACCCGGGTTGGCGGCCAGCAGCCGGTCCATGCCCTCCGGGTAGCCGGCCAGGATCACCACCAGCCGGTCCCGGTTGTCCTCGGCCCGCTTCAGAAGCACCTGCAACGCCTCGTCACCGTAGGCGTCACCCTTGGCGTACCCGGAGTTGGACAGGCTGTAGGCCTCGTCGACGAACAGCACACCACCCAGCGCGGAGTCGATCAGCTCGTTGGCCTTGACCGCGGTCTGACCCATGAACTCCCCGACCAGGTCAGCCCGCTGCGCCTCCACGAGATGCTCACCGCCGAGCAGGCCCAGCGCGCAGAACACCCGCCCCAGGATGCGGGCGACGGTGGTCTTGCCGGTTCCGGACGGACCGGAGAACACGAAGTGCCGCTTCGGCGGCTGCACCGGCAACCCCTGCTGCGCCCGCAGCCTGGCCATGTGCAACTGCGCGGACAGCGCCCGCACCTGGCGTTTGACGGGCTCCAGCCCGACCATGCGCTCCAGCTCGTCCAGGGCGCGGCCAAGCAGCGCCGAGTCCGAGGGGCCGGCCGGCCAGGCGTCCGCCGCCG
The DNA here is from genome assembly GCF_054776295.1 of Streptomyces sparsus. Classification (NCBI taxonomy): domain Bacteria; kingdom Bacillati; phylum Actinomycetota; class Actinomycetes; order Kitasatosporales; family Streptomycetaceae; genus Streptomyces; species Streptomyces sparsus. The sequence continues at coordinate 11 of NZ_BAAHCA010001348.1, read as the reverse complement.
GCTGCCCCGGC
>NZ_BAAHCA010001347.1:0-972 GCF_054776295.1 Streptomyces sparsus | reverse complement strand
GGCCTGCGGGTCCAGCGGCAGCGGCCAGGCGCGCTCCTCGTCGGGTTCCGCGAGCGCCGGGTTGCCGGCCTTCAGCGCCTCCTCGTCCGGCGGGTCCGCCCAGCGCTCGACCTCGCCGTGCGCCGGGTCCGCCTCGACGTGGTCCCGCAGGGCTTCCAGGAAGGCCGAGGGGCCGCGCGGCCTCTTCTGGCCGGGCCCCCACCAGTGCCCCGAACCCAGCAGCAGCGACCGGGGACGGGTGAAGGTGACGTAGCCCAGGCGCAGTTCCTCGGTGGCCTGGTGGTGCTTCATCGCGGTGTCGTACACCTTGCGGTCCTGCGCGGACCAGGCGTCCAGTTGCGGCAGCGTGGCCGCGTCCCCGCGCAGCGCGTGCGGCAGCACCCCGGGACGGCTCAGCCAGGAGTCCGGGGTGCGGCCGCTGGGGAACTGCCCGGCGACGAGTCCGGGCACGGCCACGACGTCCCACTCCAGGCCCTTGGACTTGTGGGCGGTCAGCACCTTGACGGTGTTCTCACCGCCCGGCAGGGAACTGTCCAGGCCCTTCTCGTACTGGGCGGCGGTGCGCAGGAAGCCGAGAAAGGCGAGCAGCGAGGTCTCACCGTCCAGGGAGGCGTAACCCGCGGCCAGGTCCAGGAAGGTGCCGAGCGTCTCGCGGCGGCGGGCGGCGACGGCCTGCGGCGAGGCGGCCAGTTCCACCTCCAGTCCGGTGACGGTCAGGACCCGGTGCAGCACGTCCATCAGCGGGTCGGCGAGCGAGCGGCGCAGCTCGCGGATCTCGGCGGCGAGGCGGGCGAAGCGGACCCGGGCGTCGGCGGAGAAGGGCAGCCGGTCGTCGTGGCCGTCGCCCTCCAGGAAGGTGTCCAGCGCGTCGGCGAGGGAGATGATCTCGGCCGGGTCGGTGCCCTCCACCGCTGCGGCCAGCCGCCGGTCGGGGTCGGTGCCGTCCGGTCCGGGCGCGGCCACCAGCAGCCG
>NZ_BAAHCA010001346.1:0-976 GCF_054776295.1 Streptomyces sparsus | reverse complement strand
CCGGGACGCTCACGCCTCCAGCAGCCGCTGCCCCACGTACTCGCCCGCCCCGGCGCCGCCCGGCACCGCGAACAGGGCGCTCGCCTCGTGCCGGACGAACGGGGACAGCGCGTCCCCCCGGTCGAGTTTGCGCTGCACCGTGACGAAGGCCCGCCGGGGGTCGGCCTGCCAGGCGACGAACAGCAGGCCGGCGTCCGGGGCGCCGTCCGGCAGGAAACCGTCGTGGTAGGAGAAGGGCCGCCGCAGCATCGCGGCGCCCGCGTTGGACTCCGGCGCGGTGACCCGCACGTGCGCGTTGGCGGCGATCACCGGCAGGCCGTCGTCGCCGCGCTTCTCCAGGTCGACGGGTGTGGTCTCGCCGCCGCCGCTCAGCGGGGCACCGTCCGACTTGCGCCGGCCGATGATCTTCTCCTGGGCGGCGAGGGGCTGCTCGTCCCAGTCGTCGAGCAGCATGCGGATGCGGCGGACGACCGCGTAGCTGCCGTCGCGCATCCACGCCGGCTCGCCGTCCTCGGGCACGAAGACCCGCGCGGCGAAGTCCGGATCGGACTGCCGGGGGTTGTTGGTGCCGTCGACCTGCCCCATCAGGTTGCGTGCGGTCCTGGGGCTCGCGGTCGCTCCGGGCGTGCGGTTGAAGCCGCTCATCTGCCAGCGCAGCCGCGCCGCCCGGCCGCTCTCGCGTTGCAGCGCGCGCAGCGCGTGGAAGGCGACCAGCGCGTCGTCGGCACCGATCTGGACCCACAGGTCGCCGTCCGAGCGCTTGCGGTCGAGCGCGTCGGCGGAGAACTCGGGCAGCGGGGCCAGCGACTTCGGCCGCTGGTCGGCGAGCCCGGTGCGGTCGAAGAACCCGGCGCCGAAACCGAAGGTGACGGTCAGCGAGGAGGGACCGGCGTCCAGGGCGATGCCGGTGTCGGCCGCGCCGCCGGTGGGGGGCTCCCCCGCCATCAGCCGGGCCGCCACCGCCGACCAGCGACGC
>NZ_BAAHCA010001345.1:0-980 GCF_054776295.1 Streptomyces sparsus | reverse complement strand
CGCCGCCGGCACGGTCGGCTCGGCGTGGGGCGTCGCCGCCGCGACCGTCTGCGCCTCGGCCGTGTGGTGGCTGCACCTGCGGTCCGCCCTGCGCGAGCACCACCCCGACCCCGTCAACGAAGAGAGGACGCCATGACCGCCGCTCCCCGGCTGAGCATCGGCCTGCCCGTGTACAACGGCGAGGAGTTCCTCGCCGAGGCCTTCGACGCGCTGCTCGGCCAGACGTACGAGGACTTCGAGCTGGTCGTCTCCGACAACGCCTCGACCGACGGGACGCAGGACATCTGCCGCCGGTACGCGGCCCGCGACTCGCGCATCCGGTACCTGCGGCTGCCCCGGAACATCGGCGCCGCGCCGAACCACAACCACGTGTTCACCGAGTGCCGCGGTGAGCTGTTCAAGTGGGCCTCCCACGACGACCTGTACGCCCGTGACCTGCTGCGGCGCTGCGTCGAGGCGCTGGACGAGCGACCGGAGGTGGTCCTCGCCCACAGCGGCCAGGCGGTCATCGACGGCGACGGCCGGGTGAAGGTCCCCTACGAGTACGGCCTCACCACCGACTCGCCGCACGCCCCCGAGCGCTTCCGCAGCCTGCTGTTCGAGCCCGGCGGCGACGACTTCTACGGCGTGATGCGGGCCGACGTGCTGCGCCGGGTGAAGCCGCACGACAGCTACCACCACGCGGACCGCACGTTCGTCGCCGAGATCACCCTGCACGGACCGTTCCACCAGGTACCGGAGCTGCTGTACTTCCGCCGCGACCACCCCACCCGCGCCGAGCGGGCCAACCCGGGCAAGCGCTCCCGGTGCGTCAACCTCGACCCGCGCCGGGCGGGCCTGCTGCACCCGACACCCCGGCTGCTCGCCGAGTACGTCTGGGGCTTCGTCGCCGCGATCCGCCGGGCGCCGCTGTCCCCGGCCGACCGGCGGGCCTGCTACCGCCACCTGGCCGCGTGGCTGACCAGCCGGGTCCGGCCGGG
>NZ_BAAHCA010001344.1:0-981 GCF_054776295.1 Streptomyces sparsus | reverse complement strand
AGCAACGACCCCAGGAGCCGCCGCGCCGCGCCCTGGGGGGCGGGCAGCACGTCGCGGTCGAACGGGTCGGTGCCCGCCGTCCGGGCCGCCACCTGCACGGGGGCGTCGGACGGTACGGGCGGAGTGCCCGGGTCGGCGGTGGTCGTCATCGTCCCCCCTGGGATTCACCCGACTGGAGTTCACCCGACATCAGATGCCGGTACTCGTCGCTGCCGCGCAGCAACTCCTGGTGCGTGCCGACCGCCGCGATCCGGCCGCCGGACAGCAGCGCCACCCGGTCGGCGAGCAGGACCGTCGACGGCCGGTGCGCCACCACCAGGGCCGTCGTGGTGGCGAGCACCTCACGCAGTGCCGCCTCGACCCGCGCCTCGGTGTGCACGTCCAGCGCCGACAGCGGATCGTCCAGCACCAGGAACCTGGGCCGCCCCACCACCGCGCGGGCCAGCGCCAGCCGTTGCCGCTGCCCGCCGGAGAGCCTCAGCCCCTGCTCGCCGACCTGGGTGTGCACACCGCGCGGCAGCGCCGCCACGAACTCCTCGGCCTGCGCGATGCGCACCGCCCGGTGCAGCGCCTCGTCGTCGGCGGCGTCCGCCTCGGCACCGGTCCCGGCGGCCGTCCCCCGGCCGGACGAGCGGGTGTCCCGGGGGTCGGCGCCCATCAGCACGTTCTCCCGCACGGTGGCCGAGAACAGCGTGGGCTCCTCGAACGCGACCGCCACCTGACGGCGCACCTCCGACCGGGAGAGCGTGCCGACGTCCACGCCGTCCAGCGTGATGCGTCCGCCGCTCACCTCGTGCAACCGGGGGATCAGCGCGGTGAGCGTCGTCTTGCCGCTGCCGGTGGCGCCGACCAGGGCCAGCGACTGCCCGGACGGCACGTGCAGGTCGACGCCGTCCAGCACCGGCGGTTCGCCGGGCGGGGTGCCGGGGAACCGGAAGCGCACCCCCTCCAGCCGCAGCCCGTCCCCGGTCGCGACGGGCC
>NZ_BAAHCA010001343.1:0-981 GCF_054776295.1 Streptomyces sparsus | reverse complement strand
GCGGCCACGCCGGCACGGCCGACCGCCGGAGCGGGCATCAGCGGGCCGTGCGCCATCGCGGCGGAGCCCGACGGCTGGGTGGGTGTGGGGCCTTACGACGGCCGGCACCTCAAGCCGGAGGGGCGGCGCAAGGCCACCCTCGTCATGGTCGACTTCCCCGACATCCCGGCGCGGACCGCCGCCGCCGAGCGGGCCTCGTTCTTCACGGACTACGCGGCGGACCACCTGCGGCAGTCCTCCTACGGCAGGTACGAGCAGGTGATGGAACCCACGGCGACGTGGGTCCGCATGCCGCGACCGTGGAGCGACTACGGCGTCGCAAGGGGCACTTCCGCAGCCGTGATGGAGCGGTACGTGCAGGACGCGATCGACGCGGCTGTGGCACGGAACACGGACTTCTCCGCCACCGACCTGGTGTTCGTCGTCGCCGACAGCAACGTGCCGGCCGGCCCGATGGTCTCGCAGGCCCACACCTTCCCGTCGCTGACCGCGGACGGCAGCACACTCCGCGCGGCGGCGCTGGTCTTCGGCCGGGACCGGGACAACCCGGCCTGGCAGCGCGGCAACTTCGTGCACGAGGCCCACCACCTCTTCGGGCTGCCCGACCTGTACAACACCGCCAACGGTGCCTCGGTGGAGTTCGCCGGCGCGTGGGACACGATGAGCGTCGCGGGCCGCAGTGACCTGATGGGCTGGCACAAGTGGAAGTTCGGCTGGCTCGGCGACGGCGAGGTGAGCTGTGCGCCCGCCGGTACCTCCCGGCACCTGCTGAAACCGATCGGCTCGGCGGACGGCGCGAGCATCGCCGTGGTCAAAACGGGTCCGGCCACGGCCGTCGTCGCCGAGGCGCGGACCCGCCGCGGGCTGGACCGGCGGATCTGCACCGAGGGGGTGCTGCTCTACACCGTGGACTCGTCGGTGCGTACCGGGCGGGGCCCGGTACGGGTGGCCGACGCGCTGCCGGGCAGCGCCGGCGGCCCG
>NZ_BAAHCA010001342.1:0-982 GCF_054776295.1 Streptomyces sparsus | reverse complement strand
GGGTTCCGGGCGAGGGCGCGGGTGCGGGACGCGGTGACCTCGGCGGTCGGCCAGACCCGCTCGACGGCGGTGTTGACGGCGGCGCCCACCAGCACCGCGAAGGCCGACATGCCCAGCCACAGCAGCACGGCGATCGGCGCGGCGAGCGAGCCGTAGATGCTGCCGCCCTCGACCGCGCTGGACAGGTAGACGCGCAGCCCCACCGCGCACAGCACCCACAGCAGCAGCGCGACCAGGGCACCGGGCAGGTCGGCCCGCCACGGCGAGCGCACCGGGACCGACACGTGGTAGAGCGTGGCCAGGAAGGCGACGGCCAGCAGCATCACCAGCGGCCAGTACAGCGCCCACACCACGTCCGACAGCTGGGGCCACCAGCCGGCCACCACGCTCGGTCCGAGCAGTGTCATGGGGACCGCGATCGCGCCGACGACGAGGCCGACGACGTACAGGGCGAAGGACAGCAGCCGGGTCACCGCGGGGTTGCGCAGGCCGCCGAGGCCGTACATGACCGTGATGGTGCCCACGAAGACGTTCACCGCCCGGGAGCCGGACCAGAGGGCGAAGGCGAAACCGAAGGAGAGCAGGCCGGGGCGGGCGCCGGAGACCAGGTCGTCGAGCAGCGGGGCGACCAGCTGCCGCACACCGCGCTCGGACAGCAGCCTGCCGGACGCGTCGAGCAGTTCCGTGCGCACCGATCCCAGGACGTCCGTGCCGCCCACGGAGTCCACCGCTCCGAGCAGGCCCAGCAGACCCAGCAGCAGCGCGGGCAGCGACAGCATGGTGAAGAACGCCGCCTCCGCGGCCATGCCCATGATCCGGTGCTCGACGCAGGACCGCCAGACGTCCCCGGCCAGCATCCGGGCCAGTTCCCGGCCGGGCACACCGCGGAAGTCGCTGCGGCGCCGCCCCGCGGACGACGCCCGCCGGGCCGTCCGGTCCGCCTCCCGCTCCTGGCCCGACTCCCGCTCGTCCCCCGACTCCC
>NZ_BAAHCA010001341.1:0-984 GCF_054776295.1 Streptomyces sparsus | reverse complement strand
CCGCGCAGCAGCGCGGAGTGGTCCAGTCCGCCGTCGCCCTGGGCGCGCAGGGAGGCGACCAGGTTCGCGACCACCGCGCCGACCGGCAGGGCGGCGCCGACGTCGCGGGCGGCGTCGGTGACGATGCCCATGTCCTTGTGGTGGAGGTCGACGCGGAAGCCCGGCTTGAAGTCGCGCTTCTTGAAGTTGTCCTTCTTGCGGTCCAGCACGGTCGAACCGGCGAGTCCGCCCGCCAGCACGTCCAGGGCCGCGTCCAGGTCCACGCCGGACTTCTCCAGGAAGACCACGGCCTCCGCGCAGGCCTGGATGTTGACCGCCACGATCAGCTGGTTGGCGGCCTTCACCGTCTGGCCGGCGCCGTGCGGACCGCAGAGGACGACGGTCCGGCCGAGGGCGTCGAAGATCGGCTCGACCCGGTCGAAGTCGGCCTGCTCGCCGCCGACCATGATCGAGAGCACGGCCTCGACCGCGCCCGCCTCACCACCGGAGACCGGGGCGTCCAGCACGCTGAGGTCCTTGCCCGCCGCCGCCGCGGCGGCGGCCACGGCCTGGGAGGTCTGGGGGGTGATGGACGACATGTCGATGATCGTGGTCCCGGGGCGGGCGTGGGCGATGACACCGTCCTCACCCAGGATCACGGCCTTCACCTGCGGGTCGGCGGGGACCATGGTGATGACCACGTCCGCCTCGCGCACCGCCTCGGCGATCGAGCCGGCCGTTTCGCCGCCGTTGCGGGCGAGGCGGTCGAGCTTCTCCTGCTCCAGTGTGTGGCCGACGACCCGGTAGCCGGCCTTGACCAGGTTCTCGGCCATCGGGGAGCCCATGATGCCCAGGCCCACCCAGGCGATGGTGGGGCGTTCGGAGCCGGTGGGTGCGGGATTGCTCATGAGGGTGCCTTTCGGTGTCGCGTTCAGCTCGGTGTCGCGTTCAGCGGGGGGCGTCGGGCCGGTCCCGACGCGGGCGGCCGGCCGACGGGGCGGGCCG
>NZ_BAAHCA010001340.1:0-984 GCF_054776295.1 Streptomyces sparsus | reverse complement strand
ACGCGCCGGCCAGCACGGTGCTGCCGTCCACCCGGGCGCCGTCCTCGATCCGGGCGCCGGCGCCGACCGCGGTGCCGCCGCTGAGTTTGGCGTCAGGGGCGACGTGGGCACCCGCGACGACCAGCCGTTCGCCGCAGCGGCCGGGCACCGCGGGGGACGGCGCGCGGCCCAGCACCAGGTCGGCGGAGCCGCGTACGAACGCCTGCGGGGTGCCGAGGTCGAGCCAGTACGTGGAGTCGACCATGCCCTGGAGGTGCGCGCCCTCGGCGAGCAGCCCGGGAAACGTCTCCCGCTCCACCGAGACCGGGCGCCCGGCGGGGATGGTGTCGATGACGGACCGGTTGAAGACGTAGGCGCCGGCGTTGATCTGGTCGGTGACGATCTCCTCGGGGGTCTGCGGCTTCTCCAGGAACGCCGTGACCCGGCCGTTGTCGTCGGTCGGCACCAGTCCGTAGGCCCGCGGGTCGTCCACCCGGGTGAGGTGCAGGGAGACGTCGGCCCCGGTGCCGCGGTGGGTGTCCACGAGGGCGCGGATGTCGAGGCCGGTGAGGATGTCGCCGTTGAAGATGAGCACCGGGTCGCCGGGCCCGCAGGACAGTCGGGAGGCGACGTTGCGGATGGCGCCGCCGGTGCCGAGCGGTTCCTCCTCGGTGACGTACTCCAGGTGCAGGCCGAGCCGCGAGCCGTCGCCGAAGTGCGGCTCGAAGACCTCCGCCAAGTAGGACGTGGCCAGCACGATGTGTTCCACCCCGGCGGCCCGGGCCCGGGCGAGCTGGTGGGTGAGGAACGGCACACCGGCCGCCGGGACCATGGGCTTGGGGGTGTTCACCGTGAGCGGGCGCAGCCGGGTGCCCTGCCCTCCGACAAGGAGGATCGCCTCTGTCACCGTCGTCTCTGCTTCCTGCCGGGGCCGCACCTGGTCGTGCTCGGCGGCCAGTGTATGCAGACGTGGACGTCGCGGGTCCCCGGGCGTGGTTGCCCGGG
>NZ_BAAHCA010001339.1:0-985 GCF_054776295.1 Streptomyces sparsus | reverse complement strand
CGGGTCGACACCGTCGACCCGCTCACGGACCGGTCACGTCCGGTATCGCGGTCAGCCACGGCCCGTCGGGCCGGCCACCGGCCGGTCGGGGCCCACGAGGGAGGCAGTCATGGTGTGCGGCCGTTCAGCGGGCCGGCAGCGGCCCCGGTCCCGTCCGTCAGCGGGAGGCGCTGCCGGATGAGGGAGGTCGTGCACATCGCGGGACCCGCCGGCTCGGAGCCCGATCTCCAGGAACTGATGGGGCAGGTCGCCAGAGGGGACGCGGACGCTTTCGCCGTGGTCTACGACCGGGTGTCCGGGCCGGTGCTCGGCCTGGTGCGCAGCGTGCTGCGCGATCCGGCGCAGGCCGAGGAGGTGGCCCAGGAGGTGCTGGTGGAGGTGTGGCGGCTGGCCGCGCACTTCCAGCCGGACCGGGGCAGTGTCATGGGCTGGGTGATGACGCTGGCCCATCGCAGAGCGGTGGACCGGGTCAGGTCGGCGCAGGCCGCCACCGACCGGGAGCACCGGGCGGCCCTGCTGGACCGGACGCCGGCCTTCGACGAGGTCACCGAGCAGGTCGAGTCGCAGCTGGAACGTGAGCAGGTGCGCCGCTGCCTGCGTACCCTCACCGAGCTCCAGCGCCAGTCGGTGACGCTGGCGTACTACCGGGGCCTGACGTACCGGGAGGTGGCCGAGCTGCTGGCGATCCCGCTGGGCACGGTCAAGACCCGGCTGCGGGACGGGCTCATCAGGCTTCGGGACTGTTTGGGGGTGAGCGCATGAACACCGCCGATCTGCACACGCTGACCGGTGCCTACGCGCTGCACGCGCTGTCGGACGAGGAGCGGGTGGTGTTCGAACGCCACCTGGCCGCCTGCACCTCCTGCGCGCAGGAGGTGCGTGAACTCGCCGAGACGGCGGAGCGGCTGGGGCGCGCGGTGGCGGTCCCGCCGCCGCCCGAGCTGCGGCAGCGGGTGCTGCGGCAGATCGGCACCGTGCGGCAGGA
>NZ_BAAHCA010001338.1:0-988 GCF_054776295.1 Streptomyces sparsus | reverse complement strand
CGGCGCGCCGCGCCGCCCTGCTCGACGCCGCCGAACGCGTGCTGTCCGACAGCGGCCACGCCGCTCTGACCCTGCGGGCGGTCGCGCAGGAGGCCGGCGTCCGGCTGGGGCACCTCCAGTACTACTTCCCCGCCCGAGACGACCTGGTCGCGCACCTGCTGGCCCGGGTGCTGCGCCGCTCGCTCGACCGGCTCGCCGAGACGGTGCCAGGCCTGGACGGCAGCGCGCCCGCGCCTCTCGACCGCCTCGTCGACCTGCTGCTCGCCGAGCAGGAGGACCCCGCCGCGGTACGCCTGTTCGTGGAGCTGTGGGCGCTCGCGGCACGTGACGAGACGGTCGCCGCGGTCGTGCGCGACTTCTACCGCGAGTACGCCGACCGCCTCGTCACCCAGCTCGCCCTGCACCTGGGCGAGCTGGGTGAGGCCGAACGCAGGTCGCGGGCCGAGGTGTTCATCGCGCTGATGGAGGGGACGGCCCTGCTGCGTTCGGGGGTGGCCGGGACGGCCGGTGCGGCCACCGACGAACTGGTCCGGCGCACCGCCCTGGCGGTGCTGCTCACCGGCTCGGCGGCGCCCCCGGCCGGTTCGCCGGGGTAGGTGGACGGCTCACCCGCGACGGGAGGGGGTCGTCGGGGGCTGCCGCCGGGCGGGGCGGCCCCCGCCCGGCCGGTGGTCACAGCCAGTCGGGGTCGGTGTCCAGGACCGTGCTGTCCAGCGCCGCCACCAGCGCGAACTGCGCCTCCGTTCTAGGCAGTTCGTAGCGGAAGAAGTAGCGGCACGCCTGGCGCTTGCCCTGGTGGAAGCCGTCGCCCTCCGGGTCGGCCGCCAGTGCCACGTCCAACCAGAGCCAGGCCAGCACCACGTGGCCGACCGCCTCGAGATAGGCCGACGCGTTGGCCAGCGCCCGGGTGGCGTCACCCGTCGCCCACGCCGCCGCCGTCACCTCGGTGGCCCGCCGCCACGCGGCCCGCAGGGCCTCGCCCTGGGCG
>NZ_BAAHCA010001337.1:0-992 GCF_054776295.1 Streptomyces sparsus | reverse complement strand
GCCGAGCCGGCACCGCTGGGCCGGCTGCGCATCACCTACACCGGCGGTCTGTCGCCGCTCGGCTCCGACCGCGGGGACGGGCCGCCCACCCTGGTGGTGGCCCTCGGCGGCGTGACCCGCCGCCCGGACACCACCGCCGCCGTCACCGTGCCCTGGACGCGCAACGAACGCGGCGCGCTGACCGGTCTCAAGACCACGTCCTACGCCGAGAACGTCGTCGCACTCGCCCGGGCGCGACAGCAGGGGGCCTCCGAGGCGCTCCTCGCGAACACCGTCGGCCACCTGTGCGAGGGGACCGGCTCCAACGTGTTCGTGGTGCTCGACGGTGAACTCCACACCCCGCCGGTCGCCTCCGGCTGCCTGGCGGGCATCACCCGTGCCCTGGTCAAGGAGTGGACGGGAGCCGTCGAGTCCGTGCTGCCCTTCGACGTGCTCGACCGCGCCGAGGAGGTCTTCCTCACCTCGAGCCTGCGGGACGTCCAGGCCGTGGGCCGACTGGACGGGCGGGAACTGCCGGGTGCTCCCGGGCCGGTGACCGCGAAGGCGATGCGGGTGTTCGACGAGCGCGCCGCCGCCGACCTCGATCCCTGATCGGGGCGCCGCCGGCAGGTGGCGGGCCGCCGCGGCGGGTAGGAGTCAGACGATGACCACCACACTGCGACCCACCGGTCCGGAGGCGCGGACATCGGACGGCGCCCGCGCCCGCCGCTTCGACATCATGGTCAACAGCCGCCCGGTGGGCTCGGTGCGGCTCGCCGCCGGATCGCTGCACGGGCTGCGGCTCGGCCGCATCGAGGACCTCTCGGTCGACGTGCCCGACCGGCGCCGCGGCCGCGCCACGGTCGCCGCACTGGCCGCCGAGGAGGTGCTGCGCGGCTGGGACTGCCGGCAGATCGAGATCGAGGTGCCGGACGCCGCCGAGGCCGGGCTGCGGCTGGCAGTGGCGCTGGGGTACGTCGAACGCAGCCGGACCATGGCGAAGGACCTCGGCC